>JAAYZZ010000228.1 GCA_012514595.1 Elusimicrobiota bacterium | reverse complement strand
CGTAAATTTTTCCGACCCGAAGATAGGCCTTCACGCCCCAGGATGTCTCCTGGGGATAAAGATAAGGCACCTTGAAATACGCCTCCAGGGCCTTGTCGCGCAGATTCATTATCTCATAGGTGTCCGCGATCAGGAACTGCAATTCCGCATTTTTGACGCCCGTTTCTCCCGGCGGAGCCTGAAGGGCATCTTGATAAGCCTTGATCTCGGCATCATACGCCTTCATGCGCCGATGGACCTTCCCGATCCGGACCAGGGCATCCCGCCTCAACTGCGGAGAGGCGGCTATGATGTTGCGATAGGTCTCGATGGCCTTTTCGGGATCCATCTCCTGGGAGAAGACCTCTGCGACCGCAAGTTTCGCCTTCACCTCCAGTTCGGCCCCGTCGGCAGCGGTCACCTTCTGATATTCCTCTACAGCCCTGTCGAAACGTCCGCCCATCTGATAGGCCCGGGCCAGTTCAAAGTGCGCCACTCCGTTCTTTTCATGTCCCGGGACCTCCCGGATCGCCTGGGCATAATATTCCGCGGCCCGTTCATAAAGACCGCTGGTCATCGCGTGCTGTCCCATCCAGACCAGGGCCTCCCACGCGGCATCCGTCCCCGGATACCGGAAGGCGATCTCCTTGAAGTGGGCCAGGGCGGCCTTGGTCTCGCCGGAATCATACCGCACCTTCGCGATCCCCAACGCGGCATTGCGGACCACCGCGACGTTCGAGGCGTGAACCTTCTGAATATCACTGAAGACCGCAAGGGCCTTGGGATACTCCTTGAGATTAAAAAGGCACAGCCCCTGGAGATAGGCCCCTTCCGCGGCAAGATCAGCGTCCTTCGAGGCCTGTTTCAAGAACGCGCCCAGGACATCGGCCGCCGCAGCCCAGCTCTTCTTCTTGAAGTACGCGACCCCGAGATAGTACCGGGACTCCTCGAGAAAACGGCTCTTGGGATAATGGGCCTGGAGCGCCTGAAAGGCCAGGACCGCGGGCTCGAGCCTGTTGGCTTTTAACAGCACAACCCCCAGGCGGTACTGGACATAATCCGAGTAGGGGGTGTCGGGCATTTCTTTAAGAATCTTGTCATAGGTCGCGATCGCCTCATCAAGACGTCCGGCCTCCTGGTAGGCGTCCCCGATCTGCGTGAGGGCGCTCACCTTGACCGCCTTGTTCTCCGCCCTCTCCAGAACTCCCCGAAACCCTTCGATGGACCGGTCCAGGTCCCCGCTCTTCAAATAGGTCCACGCCAGCCCGAACCGGGCCTTCTCCACCACCCCTTTGGCCTGGGGATCCGTCGAGAACATTTCAAGGATCTTGCGATAATCGGCCAGCGCCTCGGGGAAGCGGTTCATCTGATAGGATGCATTGGCCCGCCCCAGATAGCTCTCGGCAAGACGTGGACTGCTCTCAAACCGGGCAATGAGGTCCGAGTAACTGTCGATCGCCTCCTGATGCTTGTCCTGGGCGGAAAAGAGGCTCGACAACCCCAGGAGAATGTCCTCATCCGAGATCCCCCGTTCCCTGGCATAGGCCCCCGCCTTTTGAAAGGCCTGTTCCGACTCGGGAAAACGGGACGCCTTCATGAACGACCAGCCCTGTCCGACCATCGCGCCCAAGACCGACTTCGGATCCCTGGCCAGGACGCGCGCCTTCTCATAGAATTCCCCGGCCTTCGCATACTGTTCCAGATAGTAGTAGGATTCCGCGATGTTATACGTGGCTTCAAAGGCCCGGGTGGACAACGGATAGGTCTTGAGATACTCCTCGAAACGATAGACCGCCCCCTCGTATTGCCCGGCGTTATACTCGCACTCTCCCACCTTGAGAGCGGCATCCTCGGCCAGATTGTTCGACGGAAAGAGCTCGATCAGCTTCAGGAAGACCTTCTCGGCTTCGGGGTAATCCCCCTTTTCGAAATAAGTCCAGCCGAGAGAATAGTAGGCCTGCGGGACATACAGAGAGGCCGGATACCCCTGAATGAGGGCGCGGTACTGCTCACGGGCCCGCGCATGGTCCCCCGCCTTGAGATAGGTCTCGCCGAGCCAGAACAGGACAACATCCTTGTACTCCGACTGCTTGACCAGGTCCTCAAAGACGGAAAAAGCCTTCAGATACTGTTTCTTGAAAAAATAACACTGTCCCTCGATGATCCGGGCCTCGATCTTCTTTGCTGCCCGGGGGAAATCCTTGAGGAGCTGATCGATATAGCGCAGAGACACATCGTAGAATCCGTCCTCAAAGGCCCGCTGGGCGACGACGAACAGCTCCCGCTCATCGGAGGCGCTCCGCGCCGGGGGGACGACGAAAGAAAAGGCGAGAAAAAGAAGAAGGATGGAAAATGACCGCTTTTTCATCACGGACATTTTATCAAAAGATACTGGTAAAAATACAAAAAGAATGAATATCTCCTCAGCCCAGAAGCGGCTTGAGGTACTGTCCCGTATAGGAAGAGGGGTGCCGTACGATCCCTTCCGGAGACCCGGAAAAAACGACCGCCCCTCCCCGATCCCCTCCGTCGGGGCCAAGGTCAATGAGATGGTCCGCGCTCTTGATGACCTCCAGATTATGCTCGATCACAAGAACGGTGTTGCCCCGGTCCACCAGGCGCTGAAGGACGCCGAGGAGCTTCTCGACATCCGCGAAGTGAAGGCCCGTCGTAGGTTCATCCAGAATATAAAGCGTCCGCCCGGTCGCGGGCTTGCACAGTTCAGAGGCGAGCTTGACCCGCTGGGCCTCACCTCCGGAAAGCGTCGTTGCGGCCTGCCCGAGCTTGATATACCCCAGCCCAACGTCGTTCAAGGTCTCAAGGACGCGCCGGACCCGCGGGATGCCCTCGAAGATCTCGAGAGCCTCCACGACGGAACTTTCGAGGATCTGACTGATGTTGCGCCCTTTAAACTCCACCTCGAGCGTCTGCTCATTGAACCGCCTGCCGTGACAGACCTCGCACTCGACGTGGACATCGGGGAGGAAATGCATCTCGATCTCCTTGACCCCGTCGCCCTGACAAGCCTCGCAGCGTCCGCCCTTCACATTGAAACTGAACCGCCCCGGACCGTAGCCGCGCATCTTCGACTGCGGCATCTGGGCGAAGAGCGTGCGGATATCGGTAAAGACCCCCGTATAGGTCGCGGGGTTCGACCGCGGCGTGCGCCCGATGGGCGACTGGTCCACGATGATGACCTTGTCAATATGGGAAAGGCCCTCGATCTTTTTGTGAAGACCGGGCTTCTCGCGCGAGCCGTAGAACCTCTGGGCCAGGGCGCGGTAAAGGACATCATAGACGAGTGTGGACTTCCCCGAGCCCGAGACCCCTGTCACACACACAAAGGTCCCCAGGGGGATCTCGACGTCGATATTTTTGAGGTTGTGCTGGGCCGCCCCCCTGATCCTGAGGACCTGTCCCCTGGCCGGCAGCCGACGGGCCTGCGGGACCGGGATCCCGAGCTCTCCCTTCAGATAACGCCCCGTGAGGGATTTCTCCGATGAGAGAAGACCCGCAACATCCCCGGCATAAAGGACCTCTCCGCCGAACCGTCCGGCCCCGGGGCCCAGGTCCACGACCCAGTCCGCCCGCCGGATCGTCTCTTCGTCGTGCTCGACCACGATCAGGGTGTTCCCCAGGTCGCGCAAGGCATGGAGGCTCGCCAGGAGCCTGTCGTTATCCTTCTGGTGCAGACCGATCGAAGGTTCATCGAGCACATAGACGACGCCCACGAGACCGGACCCCACCTGGGTCGCCAGGCGGATGCGCTCCGCCTCGCCGCCCGAAAGGGTCGAGCTCTTGCGGTCAAGTGTGAGATAATCGAGCCCGACATTGATACAGAAATCCAGGCGTCTTTGTATCTCCTTGAGAACGGGAGTGGCGATCAGCCGCTCCTCTTCCGAAAGTTCAAGCGAGGAAAAGAAGACCTGAGCCTCCTTGACGGAAAGACGCGTCACCTCGGCGATATTCTTCCCGCCGACAAGCACCATGAGGACCTCGTGCTTGAGGCGGTCCCCGCGGCACGAAGGACAAGGCGCCTCGGACATGAACCGCGAGATCTCCTCCTTGAGCCAGTCGCTGTCCGTCTCCCGGAAGAGCCTCTCCAGATATCCGGTGAGCCCCTCGTACTCCTTGCCCCAGATGATGTCATAGGACCCGTAGAGCACCCGCTCCCGGAAGGCCTTTGTCAGCTTGCTGTAAGGCGTCTGCGGGTCGACCTTGTACAACCGCGCCAGCTCCCGCATCACCGCCCGGAAATACATCATAAAACCCCGGCGGTGTCCCCGCACCCAGGGGACCAGGGCATTGATCCAGGGCTTGGCGGGATCAACGACCAGAGAGGCCGGGTCGATCTCCATCTTGGTCCCCAGCCCTTTGCACTCGGGACACGCCCCGTAGGGTGCGTTGAAGGAAAAGGTCCTGGGTTCCAGCTCCGGGAGGTCGATATCCTCGCCCGGCACGGCATAATTCTCGCTCAGGACCATATCCTTGCGCTTGTCCTCAAAGGCAATGATGACGACCCCCTTGCCCACCTTCAGCGCGGTCTCGATGGAATCCGCAAGGCGCGCCTTGACATCGGGCTTCACGACCAGCCGGTCCACCACGATCTCGATATTGTGGACCTTGTAGCGGTCCAGGCGGACCTTCTCCTCCGTGTCATAAATATTCCCGTCGATGCGAAGACGCGTGAACCCCGCCTTCATCACCTGCTTCTGGATATCGGGATAGGTCCCCTTCTTTCCGCTCACCAGAGGCGCAAGGATGAACGCACGGCTTCCCTCGGGAAGCCGCAGGACCCTCTCGACCATCTGCTGGGAGGACTGTTTCTCAAGACGGACGCCCTTGTAATAGGGAACGCCGACCCTCGCGAACAAAAGACGCAGATGGTCGTAGATCTCGGTCTGTGTCGCGACCGTCGAACGGGGATTGCGGCTGGTCGTCTTCTGCTCGATCGAGATGGTGGGGCTCAATCCCTCGATCGACTCGACGTTCGGTTTCTGCATCTGGTCGAGGAACTGACGGGCATAGGCCG
>JAAYZZ010000227.1 GCA_012514595.1 Elusimicrobiota bacterium | reverse complement strand
TCCCCTCGTCGCTGCGGACGACCCGCGAGACAGGCAGGAACTTTTCGAGCCGTTCACTCACCCCCACGGGACCCAATCCGGGCCCTCCCCCGCCGTGAGGGGTCGCGAATGTCTTGTGAAGATTGAGATGCACCACATCGAATCCGATGTCCCCCGGACGGCACCGGCCGAGGGTCGCGTTCAAGTTCGCGCCGTCATAATACATCACCCCGTCGACAGAATGGACGAGGCGCGCGATCTCATCGATGGAGGAATTGAAGACGCCGTGAGTATCCGGGCTGGTGATCATGAGCCCGGCCACCTCGTCGGTCAGGACCTCCTGGAGCTTGGCGATGTCCATGCCGCCTTTTTTATCCGACGGGACCGAGACAATGCGATAGCCCGCGATAGCCGCACTCGCGGGATTGGTGCCATGCGCGGAATCGGGAACAAGGACCACGTTCTTTTTGTTCCCCTTGGCCCTGTGATAGGCGGCGATCAGCATGATGCCGGTCAGCTCTCCATGCGCCCCGGCCAAAGGCTGCATCGTAAAGGCCTTCATCCCCGTGATCTCACAGAGCCACTTCTCGCAATCATAGAGGACCTCGAGCGCCCCCTGAACATATTTCTCCCCCCCCTTGAGCTGCGGCAGGAGCGGATGCAGGTCCGCGAACCCCGGCATGGCCGCGACCTTCTCAGTGAACTTGGGGTTGTACTTCATCGTGCAGGACCCGAGCGGATAGAAGTTCGCATCCACGGAGAAATTCATCTGAGAGAGCCGTGTGTAGTGCCGGACGACATCGAGCTCCGACAGCTCCGGAAGCCGCGCCGGGGTGGCCCTCAAATATTTTATAGGCAGCGCAGACACAGGGACTCCGTGGTCCGGGACCTGAAGTCCCCGACGGCCTTTCGTACTCTTTTCAAAAACAAGGTCCATGGTCATGTCCCCAACACCTCGGCCAGCGTCTTGGCGTAGGCCAAGATCTCTTCTTTCGTGCGCTTCTCTGTCACGGCGACCAAAAGGTACCTCTCCATCCCCTTGTAGTAACGCCCGAGCGGGAACCCGGCGGCAAACCCTCGGGTCATCATCTTCTCAACGACCCCGCCCGCATCACGGTCGAGATGGAGGACAAACTCATTGAAAGTGGGCGAGGACTTTTTCACCTCGACGCCTTTGACCTTGGAAATCTGTTCCTTGGCAAAGGCGGCTTTGTCATAATTGACCTGGGCCAGACGGCGGAAACCAGCCTCTCCCAGGAGGGCCATGAAACAGGCCGCCTGGACCGCGCAAAGCGCGACATTCGTACACACGTTCGATGTGGCCTTCTCCCGGCGGATATGCTGTTCCCGGGCCTGGATCGTATTCACGAAACAGCGGCGCCCCTGGGTATCCACGGTCTCGCCCACGATCCGCCCCGGCATCTGACGGATATATTTCCGACGGGTCGCAAGGATCCCCAGGTAGGGCCCGCCGAAAGAAAGCGGGAGCCCCAGGGACTGTCCCTCGGCGGTCACGATATCCGCCCCCATCTCTCCCGGCGTCTTCAAAAGACCCAGGGAGACCGGATACACGCTCTCGATCACAAGCGCCCCCTTCTCATGGGCGAGCGCGATGATGTCGGAATGATCGTCGATGGCCCCGAAAAAGTTGGGGTTCTGCAGGATGACCGCCGCGGTCTCTCCGTCAATCGTC
>JAAYZZ010000001.1 GCA_012514595.1 Elusimicrobiota bacterium | reverse complement strand
TACTTCTCCGGCGGGTTCACGGCCTCGACAGAACTCCTGGATGCCGCCATGGCCTTCACCTCTGATTCCGCCGGGATCACGGCCACCGGCCGCGAGATGGTGGTCACTGCCGACTTTAGAAACCCGCAGATTGATCCGGATGATGTCCAGATGTTCCTCTACAGGATCCAGAACCTTTTCTTCCAGAGATCCCGGGAACACGGGCTCCTGCCCAAACAGCAGAGCGCCCGCATCCTGGATGTCCGCTGTATCCTGGCCTCCCACATCCTCGCGAATGTTATTGCCCACGAATTCGGCGTTCCGATAGGCGGCGACAGCCCGCACCGCGTCGACATCGTGGAAGGCACCTATCTCCCCGACGGATCGACCCACTACTGGCTGGCCCTTTATGCCGGCGACAAGACCCCGGTCCTTCTCATCGACGGGTCCTACGGACAATTCAACCACCTCTGGGAGCGGACGATCATTGCCGAAAAAGACTACACCGGCGCCTTGATCCGTCGAAGGCTCAAGGATCGTCGGCATCACGCAAGCATCGAAGGGTTCTATCTTCCCGCCGGGAGCCGCGAGAAGGCCGAACAAACACTTCGGTCCCTGACCAGGACAGACCTCCTTTCCCCCGACCGAGCGCAGACCGAGTCCGTCACGGAAATCCCTCCGTATGAAACGATCAGGTCCTTTGCCGAAAACCATGTGGTCCCCCGCGATCAGGGACCCGTTACTGTTCAAACGGTAATGGAGACCGAACTTCCGGCGGCCCTGCACACCCTGAAGAACATCCAGGACATCCGCCGCGAGATGGACACAAGCGACCTAGAGAGCTCCCCCCTCATCATCTGGCAGAACATGCGTCTCGGGGAATTCTATCCCTACTTCAATGAGACGCTGAAGTCCAAGCTGGACATGAAAGAGGTAACCCGAGAAGAATACACCCGCTGGCTCTACGTTCCCGGCGACATTCCTCCCGAGGTCCGCCACAGCCGTTATCTCCTCGTCAAGGACAAGATCGCCTCCAGCTTCCCGGCAGAAACCGGTCTTGATGAAGAGAACTGGGACCCTTCCGTGGCCCTGTGGGTCCTCAAGGACATGGAACGCTTCGCCAGAGCTCTCTCCTCCCCGATCGTTTTCGTCGACCACAGCAATAAATCGTTTTCCCTGGCCCAGCAGCTCATTTCAGGGGCAAAACGATCGGAGGCGATCCTCTTGAAGGATCCTCGGACCGCAGTGATACAGGCCGCGAAGAACATCCGGGGATCCATGAACGCCCTTCTCCTCCTGAACGCCGCCGAGGGGGCCAGGGACCGGAAGGCGGTCTCACTTTTCGACGACATCCCCGCATTCCTGGACCGATCCTTCGATGGGACCGTCACCATCGCGGGAGAAACCCTCACCTTCTACGATGCCATCCGCGAAGCCTATGGCGAGGCGATCAACCTTGCCCTCACGGATCAAACGCAGACGGGAACGATCCAGGACCACTTCACAAAAAACCTCTCCGACTTTCCCTACGTTCTCCCGGGAGAAAGTCCGCTCGATGTCCTCGCGCGCTTCAAGGACGATCGCGACGAACGGGTCCAAATCGATCTTCTCGGTCAACTCGCCCGATCGATCAGAGAGGCCATTGAACAAAATTCTGATCTCCGCTCAAACAAGAACGAGCTCGACCAGATGCTCGACCTTCTGTCGGGATCCCGGACACCCCACGATGCCTCCTGGCGCCGGAGCCTCCAGGAGGCTGTGACGATCCTCCTCTCCCGGAGCGCCTCTTTCTACGAGGATTTTCTGGACCGCCTGAACAGGGAACGGGACATGCGCCGGCTGTTGACATTTCTCAGCATCCTCGAGGAAATGCTCCAGGCGGACAGGCCCCCTCTTCCCTTGACGCCGCAGAAGATCCAGGAGATCCGCGACACCCTCCATTCGGGCGTCGACCCGCATCAATCCTGGGAATACCATCTCCTGTCCCTGCTCTACCTCCGCTCCCCTCACCTCACGATCCCTGACGAAGACATCCGATTCCTCCTCTCGAACACTTCGGGAGAATATTATCCCGGCGAAGCCGCGAAGGTCCTCCAGAATGTCCGTCCGGAACGTCTGATCCCCTTCCTGGCCGACGAGGGGTTTCCCCAGATCCCACGGATCACTCCTCAACCAGCAGCAGGGATGCTGGATCCCGAAGGACGTGTCAAGGCGCTCAAGGACGAAGACCCTGAACTCTACAGTCTCCTTTTCGACCCCGACAACGCGCGCAAGGTCCTCGCCATCCCGACACGGCTGAGGCGCATCTGGCCCTATGAGAACGACAAGATCCGCCGCGGGCTCGAGGGGCCTCTGGCCTGGGCGCTCCAAAACAATATCCTCTACCCGCTGGGGAACGGACTCTTCATCTCTCCCGTAACAGAATCCTTTCGCCGGCACCTGATCCTGCGCCTCTCCCCGACGGATGAGGTCGAGAGGGTCCTTGAGATCAAGGTCCCGGGTTCGGACACCATCCATCGCATCGTGGAGGACAATGACATCATGATCGCCTCCGCCCTGCGCCAGCACTGGCAGGAGTCGAGGATCACGCCCCCGGTCGCCTTCCTCTCCCTGCCGCAGGGAACCTATACGCTTTACGGACAGGCCATGCCCTTTGGTCCTGAAGAAGAAACGAATACCAGCTGCAACATGGCGGTCTTTGAATACCAGGACGGACGGCGCCTCACCAATCTGGACCCCCGCCATGATCTTCCGGTGATCGCGGCGCGCTATCCGCGCTATCAAGGGAACCCCCAGGCCGTGGCCCTCGACATCGCACATCAGTCCTACCGGTTCCTCGCCATGGCCCACTTGAGCGGTTATCGGGGATCGCACGAGACGGGGACCGACGCCCATCTGGAGAACCTCCGGGCTGTTCTGGGAGCTGACGGGATCGAGATCGTCTCGGTGGATGACCTCTTCTCTTTTGAGCTCCGCGACGGACCCACAGCACAGGACCTCCGCTTTTTCGAGACCGGCCTCGGCACAACACCGGGTCTTTTGTCTTTCTTTGAATACGCTCCGGAAGGGATCCCTTATCCCGTCACGAAGATCTACGACGAGGAACAGGCCACCCTGAGAAAAACCCTTCCGCGCTCCTCAAAAAGCCGCGACCCCGCGCAGGCCTCTGTCGAAACCGATGTCCTCGTCAACAATCCACCGGACCCTCTCGGATCAGAAGGGATCCATGTGCGGCCCTCAAAGATCCTGTCCCTTTTCTTCATGGCTTTAAAGGAAACCTATCCCGGGATCGAGGTCGAAATCACAAGCCTCTCGAACGACGCCTCCGTGGACCCGACCAACACCATGTCCTGGCTCACCGCTGCGCTCTATCACGGGACCTCGATCCGCCTGAAGCTTTCGAGCCGCCGCTACCAAGAAGAAAACCTGACCGCCCTGACCGAACTGATCCGGTCGATCCTCTCCGATAAAGAACTCCTGAGAGGAAACACCGCACAACCCGCCATCGACCGGCTCAAGACCGTCATGCCACAAAGCGCACAGACCACTCTCCCGCCCGAGAACGATGCGGCGCAAAACGAAAGGTCCGCCCAGCCCGTCACGGCGCTCGGCCTGCAGACACAGGAAAGCGACCCCGAAGAATACGACCTTCCGGATGACCCGAACTACGACCGCGCCCTGCGCGAACTGAGGCTGTCCCTGGAGAAACTCCCGAGGAGCACAGGCCCGGCCCTGGATCTGGGCGCCGGGTCCGGGGCCCTCACCAGGGTGCTTCTTCAAAGCGGGGCTCCCTCGGTCATCGCGCTCGACAATAACGAAAAGATGCTCTCGGAACTGATCCGTTATCTGCCCCTGAACGAACGGAAACGGGTCACTCCCCTCACAGGCGATATCCTCAACATAAAGCAGGGCCTCGCCTCCATCGGGCAGAACGGTCCCTTCTCCCTCATCACGATCGGATATGTCCTGCACACCTTCTCGCTCGAAGACAAGGGACAGATCCTGCGGCAGGCCCGGGGTCTCCTCGCCTCCGGCGGTTCGCTCGCCATCCTTCTGCGTCCCATTGACGAACCCCTCTCCTCTTCCGTCGAAAAACTCGACGTACAGGAGACCTACGCCCGCATTCTGAAAAGGACCGGATTTAAGAACATCCATATCGATCACCCCGCGCCCCTCCACATGATGATCACAGCCCAGGCGCCGTCCGACGGGGCGCAGGATACCCGGCCGAGACTCCTTGTCCTCGATGACAAACTTCGCGGAGAGGCCCCGCTCTACCTCCAGACCGTGCGCCAACGCTTCCCGAACCATGAGGTCATCCCTGCCTCCAGTCTGGCACAGGCTGTCCGGATCATTGAGGAAAACCCGTCGTTTGACATCGTCCTGAGCGATTATGATCTGGGCTACAACATCCCCGACCGCCTCCGGCACGATACTCTTCAGGGCCATGATGGAAGATCCGCCCGGTTCTGGCGGGCCAAAACAGGGGAATATTTCGTGAACTGGCTGGATCGTCATCCGGCGAAGAAACCCGCACGGATCATCCTCAGCTCAACGATCTTCAGCGCCCGAGGAGGAGAGCGTCTTGTCCTCAAGACCCTTGGCGCCACGGAAGAACGGATCCGCTCCCGCATCCCCTCGTCGGTTGAAATGGTCTCCAAGGATTCTCTCTTCGCCGGTCTTCCGGACCTGAAAAAGACCGCGGAAGGTGAAGCCCCGACCCTTCGTTCCGATATTGAAACAATGCGCCCACGCCCTCTTTCCACGACCATAGCCGCAGTGATCGCGGGGCTTCTCCTGGGGATGCCGTGGGGCCGGCCCGAGGCCTCTGCCGACCTCCCGGAAGATATCTCGACCATCGAAGAGCTCTCCCGCGCCTTGAGCC
Organism: Elusimicrobiota bacterium; assembly: GCA_012514595.1. GTDB lineage: Bacteria > Omnitrophota > Gorgyraeia > Zapsychrales > Fredricksoniimonadaceae > JAAYZZ01. Next base: position 916 of record JAAYZZ010000001.1, on the reverse strand, counting down.
CGAGGATCCTGATCCAGACCCTCTCCGAGAAGGATTGGCAGGCGTTCCGCGAACAGAAAGGATTCCCCGACGATGTGCTCGCCCTCCAGGAATCCGCCCCTGCCCCGCGGATCGTCCTCAGGGAAAAAGCCCGCCTGCATGCCGCGGTCCACGAGACGGTCCACGCCCTCGTGCGAGAAAACCTGCCGCCGGGAGAACGTGTCCGCTTCGCCAACGATCTTCTGGACGCGATCAACGCACATGGCGCCCCCTTTGCGCGGTCCGTGACCCAGGGCATTGTCCGCATCCTGCGCTATGATTACAATTCTCCGTCGATGTTTGTTTTGGACAACAAGGCCGGAACGCTCTCCGCAGGGATCGCGAAAGAAAGGATCGTGACCAGCGAGGGATTCTCCATCGTCTCGCAACGGGAAAAAGACAATCCGCTCTTTCAGCGCTTCCTGAACGCGTCCCTGGATGATCTCTCTCCTCAAGAACGCGAGGGTCTCATCGAACTGTTCCAGGCCGACGGGCCCCTCCTGTCGGAGGAGCTCTTCGCCCATATCATCGCCGAGAGCGCGCGCCTCAACAAACGACTCCCCATCGACAGGCCTGCGGAAGAAAAAGGCGTCGCGCTCAACAATCACATCACCGCACTCGTGCGGACACTTCCCGACGAGGCCTGGGACGTGATCGAACTGTTCTACCAGGCGATCGGCATGCCGCAGTCCCTCCGTTTCCGAGGGGACGAGGAAGACCAAAAGACAAAAGATCCCTCCGCGCTCCGAGAACCTGTCATCAAAGACGATGTCACGACAGACACGAACAGAGCCTCCTCTCCTGATGCCGCTCAAACGCCAAAAGAAGTACACGACTGGGAAGAGGTCGTCGAGGCCGCGGAGCAGGCCCCGGTTGTCCACTATCAGACCCTCATGGC
>JAAYZZ010000226.1 GCA_012514595.1 Elusimicrobiota bacterium | reverse complement strand
TCTCCTCGGACACTCCCTTGATCCTGGGTGTCACCCGATGCCACAGTTTCGGATCTTCCTTCAAGGCGGCCTTGAGACACAACAAAAGCTGCCTCTCGTCTTCCCCTCCCGCCTTGCGGTCCAGCGCCTTGGGATTCTTCTCAGCCGCATACCCCAGATGCACCATCATGGTGGCATCTCCGCCGTCGTCCACGATCAGGTCCGGCCCCTTGCCATCCGGCCAAATGAGCGCCTTTTTCGTGCACCACCAGTATTCCTCCAGGGTCTCGCCCTTCCAGGCAAAGACCGGAACGCCGAGGTCCGCGATCGCGGCCGCGGCCTGGTCCTGGGTCGAGAAAATATTACAGCTCGCCCAGCGGACATCGGCCCCTAATGCGACAAGGGTCTTGATCAGGACCGCGGTCTCGATGGTCATGTGAAGGGACCCCATGATGCGGGCACCCTTCAAGGGTCTCTTGGAGGCATGCTTCCGACGGAGAGCCATAAGCCCCGGCATTTCCTTCTCCGCCATAGCGATCTGCTTATGCCCCAGATCTGCAAGCCCGATATCCCGGACCTTGTATTCCTTTGCCGCCATTTAGACCCCCGCCTGCTTCTTGAGTTTCTCGGCCATATCCGTCTTCTCCCAAACAAATTTTGAACGGCCAAAATGTCCGTAGGCCGCGGTCTGACGGAAGACCGGCCTGCGAAGAGCCAGCTTCTCAATGATCCCCTTCGGGGTCAGATCGAAGTTCTTGCGGATCAGGGCCACGATCTTCTCCTCATCGATGCGTCCGGTCCCGAAGGTGTCCACAAAGACGCTCAACGGTTCGGCCTTCCCGATGACATAGCTGAGCTGGATGAGACACTTCTTGGCGATCCCGGCGGCCACGATGTTCTTGGTGATATACCGGCACATATAAGCGGCCGAACGGTCGACCTTTGTCGGATCCTTCCCGGAGAAGGCTCCGCCGCCATGCGGCACGATCCCGCCGTAGGTATCGACGATGATCTTCCGGCCCGTGACGCCGGTATCGGACTGGGGACCACCGACCACGAATTTGCCGGTCTGGTTGATATAGAATTTTGTCTTTTTGTCGATCAGCTTCCCGACGATCGGCATGGCGACCTTCTCAATGATCTCCTTGCGCGACTTTTCCGTGATCCGCTTGCCCGACTTGTCGAGGATCTCTTCCGTATGCTGGCAGGCAAGAACAACGGAGTCGATACGGATCGGGGCCCCGTTCTGATACTCGACCGTGACCTGGCTCTTGCAATCCGGGCCCAAATAAGGCAGGACCTTCTTCTTGCGGACTTCCTCCACGCGGGCCACAAGTTTATGCGCCAGCGTGATCGGAAGAGGCATCAATTCCTTTGTCTCGTCCGTCGCATAACCATACATGATCCCCTGGTCCCCCGCCCCTCCCGCATCAACGCCCTGGGCGATGTCCGGGGACTGACGATTGATGGCATTCAGGATCGCGCAGGTCGCGGCGTCAAAACCATAATCATGACTGGTATATCCGATGTCCTCGAGGACCCCGCGGACCAGCTTGTGAATATCAACATAGGTCGTGGTCGTGATCTCACCGCCGACGATGACGAGCCCGGCGCTAATGAAGGTCTCGCAGGCCACGCGTCCCCTGGGATCGTCCTTGAGGACCGCATCCAGGACCGCATCCGAGATCTGATCGCACACCTTGTCCGGATGACCGTTACCGACAGATTCTGATGTAATAAAATAATTACCTTTCACAGCGACCTTCCTTTTTGATGATGGTTATTTTGAAAGAAACTGCTTCTGCGCCTCTTGATAAGACTCGAGGCTTCCGATGTCGTACCACTTCCCGCCAAAACGATGGGCAAAGACATCCTCTCTCGAGAACAACCACTGGATATATCCGCCCGTCGTATCCGTACGGCCTGTTTCCTGAACGAACGTCCTCATGCGCCCCAGGCTCGCACCAGGAAAGTAGTAAAGGCACATCGAGATAAGGCTGGAGCGGGGCTCCTTCGGTTTTTCCTCTAACGAAAGAACCTTTCCCCGGGCATCGATCTCCACAACCCCGTATTTGGTCGCCCCCGACGTATCCCCGATGTCATAACATCCGATGGTAACTGCGGGGATATTCCGCCGAGCCGCTTCCAAGAAAGAAGCCAACCCTTCATTAAAAAGGTTGTCACTGCCAATGACGGCCCAGTCCGCCTTTCCGGGGACCCGGTCCAGGGTGAACAAGACATCGCCGATAGCGCCCAGCCGCTCTTCAGGCGTATGAGTTCCATCATTGATGACACGAACAGGAAAGGGACAGCCCTTCCGTTCCGCAGCCCACGAACCGATCTGGTCTGCGAACTTGGCATTCGTGACGACCAGAACTTCCTCAACACCTTTAATCTCTACGTATTTATCCAGGGCATGATCGATCAGGGTCTTGCCTGCCACCTCCAGAAGAGCCTTGGGCGTATCGGTGATCAGGGGATACAGGCGAGTCCCGTATCCACCAGCCAGGATGAGCACCTTCATGAAACCCCTCTTATGCGTAGAAATCCGGAGAGAGCTTCTTGATCTCCGCGACAATGAACTCCTCGACCTCATGCCCCGTGCTCAGACGGAGCGCCTGCTTTGCGATCTCTTCAGCATCGGAGAACTTGAGCGAGCGGATCGCCTTCTTGATCTGCGGAATACTGGTGGGCGACATACTGAACGAATCCACCCCCAGGCCCATCAGGATGGCCACGAGCGTCGGGTCGCTTCCCATCTCCCCGCAGACACTGACCTTGATATTGGCATCGTGCGCCGCATTCACGGTCCGTCGGATCAGGCGCAGGACAGCCGGATGTCCCGGCTCATAGAACCGGGCCATTTTCTCGTTTGTCCGGTCCACGGCCAGGCTGTATTGGATCAGATCGTTTGTCCCGATCGAAAAGAAGTCGGCTTCTTTCGCCAGGAGATCCGCCGTCATCGCCGCCGCCGGAACCTCGATCATGACCCCGATCGGCATCTTCTCATTGAATGGAAGTCCGCGCTCCCGAAGCCCCTGCTTGACCTCATTGAGGATCGCGTTCGCGGCCCTCAATTCGCTCGGCCCTGCGATCATCGGATACAAGAGCCC
>JAAYZZ010000225.1 GCA_012514595.1 Elusimicrobiota bacterium | reverse complement strand
GAAGAATTTTGTAAGCATCCAGTTGAGGATGTCGAGCCCCAGGACCTGCGACAAAAGAAAGGCGATCAGAAGATAGGTCATCCCCTTGAGGACCTGAAAAGCCCGGGTCCCCCTGAAGAACACCAAAATCCGATAGAAAACGACCGCCAGGATCAGGATCTCGATCACGGGCTTGATGTTCGACCAGAAAAAGAAGGTCATGTTCTCTCCTCTGCCAGAAGGATATGGTCCGCGATCGTTGCGGCCTGACGGACAGCCCCCACATCATGAACCCTGACGATATGCGCCCCACCGAGGATTCCCGCGGTCACCGCGGCCAGGGTCCCGGGGAGCCTTTTCTCCGCCGGAAGGTCCAGGGTCTTTCCGATGAACGACTTTCGAGAAGGCCCCAAAAGGACCGGGAGTCCGATCCTCCTAAAACTCCCAAGACCCGCGATCAATTCGAAATTCTGCTCGACCGTCTTTGCAAAACAGATCCCCGGGTCGACGATGATGGCCTCTTTCTTTATACCGATTTTGAGGCACCTTTCAACAGATTTCTCAAGCTCCTTGATGACATCGGAAAGAAGTTCCCCGTAACGGGTTTTGGTCTGCATGGTCCGAGGGGTCCCCCGCATGTGCATGAGCACGATCGCGGCCCCCGAAGAGCGGACCAGACCAAGGATCCTGTCATCGACAGGGGTGCCCTGAACAACATTCACGATCGAGGCCCCAGCCTCAAGGGCCTCGCGGATGACCTGCGGTTTGTAACTGTCGATCGAAAGAGGGATCCGACGGGAGGAGAGCCTCCGGATGACCGGAACGACCCTCGCGGCCTCCTCTCGGGCCGATAGCCGGCGCGCCCCGGGGCGGGTCGATTCTCCGCCGATATCAAGAATATCCGCCCCCTGCCTGATGAGAACGCCCCCCCTGCGACAGGCCGCTTCAAAAGAACAGCAGCCGTCCCCGCTGAAGGAATCCGGCGTGACATTGAGGACCCCCATGAGGCATGTCCGCAGCCCCAGATCGAGGACATGCCCCCGGGCCCTCAATCTAAAACAGCGTCGAGGACTCCTCATGCGGCAGGCTCTCCACCCTCCCCCTTCTCCGGGGACGGGATCCCGAGAAGCCCACGGGCCTCGTCGATATCAATGACCTCTTTCTCAATGAGACGCTGGGCGATGCTATCAAGCTTCTCCCGATTCCCGGAGATCAAATTCCTGGCCCTGCCATAGGCGGCATCCACAAGCTTGCGGACCTCATCGTCGATCTCCTTGGCGGTCTGATCGCTGTAATCCTTGTCCTCAAAGAAGTCCCGCCCCAGAAAGGACGGATGATGTCCTCGCCCAAAGGCCATCTTCCCGAGCCCGTCGTTCATTCCGAACGAACAGACCATGCTGCGTGCCATTTCCCGGACCTTCTCCAGATCATTGCTGACACCGGTGGTCGTGTCCCCCATGAAGACCTCTTCCCCGACCAGCCCCCCCAAAAGAAGCGTCATCTGGCCGAAGAGCTCCTTGCGGGTATAATAATGCTTGTCTTCCGTCGGGGGCGTCAAGGTGTAACCCCCGGCCATCCCGCGAGGGATGATCGAAACCTTGGTGAACGTATCGACCTCGTCGATCAAAAGGCTCAACAGGGCATGCCCGGCCTCATGATAAGCGGTCATCTCCTTCTCCCGTCGGGATGTGACATGGGACTTCTTCTCCGGGCCCAGCGTCACCCGCTCGACCGCCGCCAGAAAGTCGTGCATCGTCACCTGCTCGCGGTTGCGCCGTGCCGCCAAGAGAGCGGCCTCGTTGCAGACGTTCGCCAAGTCCGCCCCCGAAAAATAGACGGTCTGCTGGGCGATCTTCTTGAAATTGACATCCTCTCCGGTCTTGATCGTCCGGCAATGGACCTTCAGGATCCCCTCCCGACCATTGATATCCGGAAGAGGGACAATGACCCGGCGGTCGAACCGTCCCGGGCGCAAAAGCGCCGGATCGAGCGTGTCGGGCCTGTTGGTCGCGGCCATGACAATAAGCCCGCTCGGGGTATTGAACCCGTCCATCTCAACGAGAAGGGCGTTCAGGGTCTGCTCTCTTTCATCGTTCCCTCCGCCGATGCCCGCGAACCTCTGGCGGCCGACAGCGTCGATCTCGTCGATAAAAATGATACATCCCTTGCCCGAGGCCTTCGCGGCCTTGCGCGCCTGATCAAAAAGGTCCCGCACACGCGAGGCCCCGACACCGACGAACATCTCCACAAAGTCCGAACCGCTCAAGGAGAAGAACGGAACATCGGCCTCACCCGCCACCGCCTTGGCCAACAGGGTCTTGCCGGTGCCCGGAGGCCCGACGAGAAGGACCCCCTTGGGGATCTTTCCACCCAGACGCTCGAATTTCTTTGGGTCCTTCAGGAATTCAATGATCTCCTGAAGTTCCTCCTTGGCCTCATCCACCCCTTCGGCATCCTTGAAGGTGATCTTGTGCTGGCCCTTGTCCGCGACACGCGCGCGGGATTTCCCGAAAGTCCAGATCTTGTTCCCCATCTCGGCCCCCCGACGTCCGACGAGCCAGATAAAAAGGATGATCAGAAGAACAGGGACAAAATTAAAAAACATCTGGGCCCAGAACGTCTCGGCCGGGACGACAGAAAAATCCTTCACATTCTCCCGCATCAGGGCCAAAAGCCCCTGGTCCTCCTGAGGCATATTGAGGCGGAACGCCTTTCCGTCCGACAAGGTGCCCTTGAGGACCCGTTCGACCCCGTCCGTCAGAGTCAGGTCCTTAATCCGTCCGGTATCTTTATTCTCGAGAAGGATCTGATAGAACTCGCTGTATCCCATCCGGTAGGTCGCGCTCGCGTTCTGGCGGGTCTGCTGGGTCGGATTGGCCAGGATGATGAAGATCACGATAAGGATGAGCCAAAAGACCCATGCCCCGCTGCCCTGATCCTTGGGGGAGCGACGGTGATTCCCTTTTGAAGTCTTCTTTGAGAAATTCTGCGCCATGACAACTCCTGATAGGAACTAGTATTCCTGTTCGAAATCCATCTTGCCCCGACTGTCAAACCCTTTCCGCCGGAGCTTTTTTCCCTGCTGATAGGTATCAATATAAACGATCTCGCCGCCCTTGTTATAAAGCCGGACATCTCCCTCGATCTTTCCGTCAAGGTAGACCTCCTCGCTCATCACCTCTCCCGTTTCGTAAAAGGACCTGGCCTCGCCCTCCTGGACACCGTTTACGATGTTCCATTGTTTCTTGAGACGTCCATTCGGATAATATTCCTTCATGAGACCGTTCTGCCGACCCTGGTCATAGGCGACCTCCATCCACAGACCTCCATCCTCCCGGTATTCCCGGGCCACCCCCTGCTTCTGCCCCTTGTCATAGGTCCACTCCAGCCATAATTTTCCGTTGGGACGATATTCCCGGCAAGGACCATGGCGCTGGCCTTCCTGGTAAGAACACTCGCTCTTCATGCGACCGTTCTCCAGGAACTCCCGGACCGTCCCGTGATACTGGTTGTTCAGATAATCCGCCTCGAGGGCGACCTTGCCATTGCGAAAAAATTTCCTTCCTGGCCCTGTGATCTCCCCGTCTTTGAAAGTGAGTTCCCATTCCTTCCGGCCATTATCATAAAAGACCTGGGAAGCCCCCTCCTTGACACCATTGCGGTAGGCCCAGGACGCGTAAAGGGTCCCGTTC
>JAAYZZ010000002.1 GCA_012514595.1 Elusimicrobiota bacterium | reverse complement strand
GATAGAGAAATTGAACGAGAACCTTCTTATGATATCGCCCTTTTCCTTCAGCAATATTCAAGGGGATCGACAAAGAAGCCCTTCGGATTTGAGAAGTTACGCCAAACTGCTCTTCCTTCGGAAAATCTTTTGTCGCTGCGTATACTCTCTCAACAAGAATCAAGCTTTTCTGATATACATGTAACTTTTCAAAATCGTATTCCATCTTTTCCTTCCCTATCCCATCTCCTTCTCCACCCCTTACCTCCTCAGCTCCTTAGCTCCTCAGCTCCTCAGCTCCTTAGCTCCCTACAAAACGCCCTCCTGCATCAACCGCTCCAGCATCCTCTTGACCGCGGCCACGGCGTTCGTGCTCGAGCCCCCGTGCTCCAAAAGAAGGCAGTAGGCGATACGCCCTTTCGATGTGCGCGTGACCCCCGCGAACCAGGCATGATCGCTCTTGCCCGCCCCGGCCTGCGCGGTCCCGGTCTTGCCGAAGGTGTCAAAACCGGACATATCCAGAAGACGCGCGGTCCCGTCGGGCATCCGGACCGGTGCGTAGAGAGCCTGTTTCAAGGCCTTCCATGTGTCGTCGCGAAGGGATATTTTGACACTGGATACTGTGGGAAAATAGGGACTGTCCCTATTTTTCGAGAAAATAGGGACTGTCCCTATTTTCCCATCGACCGCCTTCAAAAGCCGCGTGCGCACAAGATGCCCTCCGTTGGCGAAGGCCGCCATCATCCGCGCGATCTGCAGCGGGGTCACGAGGACATCGCCCTGGCCGATGGACATATTGACCGTATCGCCCTTGAACCAGCGCATCCTGGATGACCGCGAAGGGATGTTCCCCCGGTTCTCCTGCCAAAGACCGTCCCCCGTCCTCTCGCCGAGACCCAGGAGCCGCGCGTACCGCGCCATCTGATCGGGCCCGACCCGAAGTCCTGAATGGAAAAAATATTCGTTCGCGGAGTGCCCCATGGCCTGAAAGAGGTCCTGCCGTCCCCAGGCATGCGGTGATCTGAAGACACGCCCGCCGATCTCAAAGGTCCCGGGACAGTCAAACGTGGTGGCGGGCTTGATCTTCTTTTCCTCGAGCGCGGCGACCGCGACCGGGATCTTGAACAGCGACCCCGGCGGGAACGAGGCGGAAAGGGCCCGGTTAAAGAGAGGGGCCCGAGGGTCGGACAGATATCCGCCGACCTTGCTGCGGGATCCCGGCAGAACAAAGGCATTCGGATCATACGCCGGGGAGCTGACCAAAGCGAGGACCTCCCCCGTGTCTGGATCGATAATGGCCACGGCCCCCCGCTCTCCCCCCAACGCCTCAAAGGCCGCGCGCTGGACCTGGAGATCGACCGAGAGGGTCAGATCCTGTCCCTGGCCGGGTTCACGCATGCTGACAAGCCTGACCTGACGACCACGGCTGTCGACCTCGATCTGCCGTCCGCCAGGCTCGCCCCTCAAAAACGGCTCAAAGGCCTCTTCCGCCCCGGCGTAGCCAACAGGTTCCTCCGCGTTCAGCCCCTCCCGTGCGGCCCGGCGCATCCTCTCGGCGTCCGGTTTTGCGACATAACCCAACAGATGCGACGTCACCTCTCCTGCGGGATAGCGGCGGGCGAACCGCCGCATCACCACCAGCCCCGGATGGAGATAGGCCCCCTCCTCGATGCGGATCGCCTGGTCCCGCGTCAAGGGACCCGAGACCGTCACCGGAGAGAACGGGCTCAACCGGCCGGCCTCGAAGCGGCGCTCCAGGGTCCGGCGTCCTTCCCCGAGCACCTCGGCGAGGAACAAAAAGACATCCCCCTCTTTCGCCAGATCCTGCGGGATCAGGGCCGCGACCCAGGACTCGGTGACATCCGCGAGGACCTTGCCGTTCCGGTCCAGGATGCGGCCGCGCTCGCCCTCAAAAGGGATCATGCGCAGGGCATTGTTCTTCCCCTGCCGACGGAAATAACTCCCGCGAATGACCTGGAGATGCGCGAGGGTCAGCGCGATCAGGGCCAGGAGAACGAAGATCACATTTCGAATGACGTGGATACGGAGCATTGGAAAATAGGGACAGTCCCTATTTTTCTCCTATTTTTTTGTTTTTCAAGAGATCCGCCAGCGCCTCATCCATCCCCCCAAGGCATCAAAGACAAAGAGAGCGACCAAAAGGGTCGTCACGACCGTCGGCCCCCAGATCCCCGCCCAGACATCCCGCCATCGGATCCCCTCAAAGATCATGTCATGAAGGGCCCCCATGAGGAGGGTCTGAAGCGTCACCACGCAAAAAACCATCCACAACTTCGAAAGGTCCGAGCCTCTCTCATAGGCATACCGCCGGATATAGGTCGAGACATAGGCGCACACGCCAAAGACAAAGACGTGGGCCCCGAAAGGGAGCGTACTGAAACAGTCCTTCATCATCCCCGCCCAGAGCGCGGCCCAGAGGCTGTAGCGGATCCCGGAATACAGGTTGAAGAAAATGACGACGAGAAGAAGAAGCGAGGCCCCGCCCCAGCGCCCGAAGAGGTCAAAGAGCGCGAACTCCATGAGGAGCGCAAGATAACAGATGAGAGGAATGAGAAGGATTTGACGCATAGTAAAAATAGGGACAGTCCCTATTTTTCCTGTTTTTACTTTATCACCAGCACTTCCTCGACCGTTGCCACATCCACAACGGGGTCGGCAGCAACGCGCGGACCCTCTTTCCCGATCCCGCTCCAGACCTGCCGGACCGTCGCGACCCTGAGTCCCGGAGGAAAGGCCGTGCTGATGGCCGCGGTCACCAGGACATCCCCCTCCTTCACATCCGCGCCGGCGTTCAGATAATCCAGACGGCAGGACCCGGACAGAGACCCGCTCAAGAGCCCGCTCTCGCGCGACCGCTGGACCACGACCGCGACCCGGAATCCCGGATCCGAGATCAGGATCACCTTGGAGGCGTGAGGACCGACCTCGGCCACACGGCCGATGACCCCGGCCGCGTTCACGACCGCCATTCCCGGCGAGATCCCGTCCTTCTCCCCCCG
>JAAYZZ010000027.1 GCA_012514595.1 Elusimicrobiota bacterium | reverse complement strand
TGATCATCGACGGAGGCGTCATGAACCCGCTTCCGACGGATGTCCTGGTCGCGCGCGGGGTCAAGAGGATCATCGCGGTCAACGTGCTTCAGACGCCGGAGGATGTCATCAAGGGGTATCAGAAGACCCGAGCAGAACTCCAAAAGGCCCTCGAGGTCCCGTTCCTGACCGACCCCTGGGCGTTCCTCGAGATCCGGTTCAAATTCCTTCTCAACAAGGCGTTTTTTCCGAACATTTCAGATATCATCGTCCGGACCCTGGAGGCCTCTGAGAGCGTAATCGCCGAACAGAGTGCGCGTTCCGCGCACATTCTCATTCATCCAGACCTTTCAGGTCTCAACTGGTACGAATTATACCGCGGGGATCTCATCATCGAAAAAGGTGAGGAAGCGGCCCGCAGGCAGATCGACAGGATCCGCCATTTGATCCAACACAAGACCAAACAAAAGGACCTTTCATGAAGACCGTTCATCAGAAAAAACAGCGGCCCTGGGGCCATTACATCAAATTCTTTCAGGAGTCCGGGGTCTGGGTCAAGCGGGTCGAGGTCAATAAAGGAGAACGCATATCTCTGCAGAAACATGATCACAGGTCTGAAAAATGGGTCATCGTGTCCGGGGAGGGTCTGGTGACCATCAACAAGGTCACAACCTACGTAAGCAACGGCTCGGTCATTGACATTCCGCTCCATTGCCGACACCGCATCGCCAATATCGGGAAGAAGCCGCTCGTATTTATTGAAGTCGCATGCGGGGACAGGCTCACAGAGAACGATATTGAAAGGTTTGACGACGATTACAAGAGGGTCAAATAGAGGGACAAGACACCAAAGGCCTGGAAAGGATCTTTTGTTCAGCTTCCTATATGGCTAGTTGACATAACACATATTATGGGAACCTTGTGGGTCGGTGAAAAAGAGCAGAACGCGAACCCCGGCCGTGCCAAACGGCCTCGCGAAAACACATGTTTTTACCTTCTTCTGCGAGAGACCTGCCCCGCTTCGCGCAGACATGAAGCGACGGCACAAGCCCTCGCCTGAAAAAAAAGCCTCTTCACCCCACAAAAAGACAGAGAAAACCAGTAACAATCTTAGAAAAGAAATCTTTCCAAGATCCGGGCGCTGCCCGAGGGCATCGCGTATTTCTTAAGAAGCGCCTCACGACTCACCCAAGAACGCCCCGCCCCAACCGCAACATCGCCGACCAAAGAAGCCTCAAAGACGTCCATATGCACGCGAAAGCGCGTGTAACTGTGCTCCACAGCCCCCAGATGACGCCCAATCCTTGACCGGCATCCCAGTTCCTCAAAAAGCTCCCGCTCAAGGGCCTCACGAGGATCCCTGTCCGAAGGATCGATCTTTCCGCCAGGGAATTCCCAGAGCCCGGCCAAAAGCCCTTTCTCCGGCCTTCTCTGGACAAGGACGAGCGGGCCTTTTTTGATAATGGCAACGGCCGCCCGGACCCGCTCTACTTTGAGGACCTTGGGGGTCGGCACAACCTCCTGAAGCCCCTTTTCATACGCGCGGCAAAAACTTCGGACAGGACAAAGATTGCAGACCGGCTCCTGGGATCTGCACACAAGCGCCCCCAGCTCCATGAGGGCCTGGTTGAAATCTCCCGGTTTTTTTCTAGGCAGAAGCGCGAGAAGGACATCGCGGATCCTCGCGTCGATCCGGCCCATGCCCCCGGCCCTGATCAGGAGTATCCTCTGAAAGACCCGCCGCACGTTCGCATCGACGAGCGGCAAGGGCACGCCGTAGGCAATGCTCAGGACCGCCGCAACGGTGTAAGGACCGAACCCGGGAAGGGTTCGCAGGACCTCCGGGGTTTGCGGCACCTCCCCCTTCATATCTCTGGAGACGATCCGGGCGGCCGCATGAAGATTGCGGGCACGCGCGTAATACCCCAGCCCCTGCCAGGACTTGAGGACATCCTCTTCCCGCGCTTTCGCAAGGCGATGCACCGTCGGGAACTTTGCCATCCATCGCTCAAAATAGGGGATCACGGCCTTCACGGTCGTCTGCTGGAGCATGATTTCCGAGACCCAGATGGCATACGGGTCCCGGGTCCTGCGCCAGGGAAGGTCGCGGGCGACCTTCCAGTACCAGGAAAGGAGCCGGGAGGAAAAATTGCTGGGAATGGTGTTATTTGACACCGAGGATCTCGACATAGGATGCGGCCGGAAGGATCCGGACCTTGTGGCCATAGGGAAAAGGCTCCCGGAGATGGGCTCCGTCGATGAAGATCGTCCCCTGCTCCATCTTGGACACGACCGTTACCTCGCGGTCCCTGGGAACGATCCCTCCCGCAAGACAAGATCCGGATCCCGAGGCCCGATAAAGTTCGCGTGCCCGGAACTGAACATCCGGGGAGGCCAAGGGCATCCTCCTCCCTCCCGCGGAAAGCACGGCCCCCGTAGAGCCCGCAGCGGTCGAGAACCAGAGGCCGGAACTGCGCTGCTCCTCTGCCCGGCCCTGACAGAAGATCTCGTAGCGGCTCATGGCCGCGGGGTTCCTGTGACAGATCAAAATATCATTCGCCACAAGAAACGACTTTCGCCCCGGGGAGACCCGGACGCACAGCCTCCACAATCGTGTTCCGCGCCATTTTCCCGGGACAAGACGGGAAAGAGCCGGAGAGAAAGACGGGGCATCGCAGGCGCAGAACCGTCCCACGCTCCAGGAAGGGTCCGAGTTGATGCCGATGATCCGTTGGCCCGGCCCGGCCCTCCGGACCGCCTCAAGGAGCGTCCCATCGCCTCCGACCGTCACAATAAGATCGACCTTTGGAAAGGTTGCGGCCCCTCCCCGACGGACCTTGGAAAAAGACAACCCCGCCCCTTTTAGAACGTTCTCAATGAAAGTCAGGCTGGCATAATGGCGTGCATGATTGGCCTTCATTCTCTTGCGCCACTCCGGGTGGAACGACGCGTTCCCGGCAGAGACCAAGGGACTTTCCTTGTAGAGGATCAAAACGCTATTTGCGGGGGAACGTCTGACCATAAAGAGCCCTTCTCAACTCCTGATAATCCCTGACAATAAGATCCGCCTCACTCAAATAGGACTCCGGAAGCGAGGTCTTAAGTGCCACACATCGGATCCCGGCGGCCCGGGCGGAACGGATGCCAAACGGGGCGTTCTCGATCACCAGGGCCCGGGAGACCGGGACCTTCAAAAGAGAGAGCGCCTTTTGATAAGGCTCAGGGGCGGGCTTTCCCTCCCGGACATCGCTCCCTGTAACGACAACATCAAAGCAGGCGAGGATCGCCTCAGGAAGGACGCGATGCATCTCGTGGCGGGATGTCCCGGTCACAAGCGCGGTCAAAAGACCCCGCCGCTTACAATCACGGATAAAAGTCCGGGCCCCGGGGACGAACTGTGTGCGGGCGATTCGCTTGAAAAGGATCTCCTTTTTCTTCAGGAGCTCCGTTGCCCGCCGGGTAGAGACCCTCACTCCCTTGAGAGCAAAGATCTCGCGGATGCTGTTGATCCCCTTCTGGCCTTCCCGCGCGTAAATATCGACGCGGCGCAGGGAGAGCCCCTCTTCTTCAAAGATCCTCTTCCAGCATCTGTAGTGAAAAGGCATCGTGTGGGTCACGACACCGTCCATATCAAAAAGGATCGCAAGCGGACGATTCCTCACCGGGAGGATCCCGATCGGCTGTTCTGGAGCTGACGCAAGCGGCGCAATGTCTCTTTCCTCTTCCTCTTCATCTCCCGGACCTTTTCCTCTTCCTCTCTCTCGAGGCGCGCCTTTTCTTTCTGACGCAGACGCTCTTCCCGGGCCTCCTGCCGCTTTTCCTTGCGCGCTTCCTTTTTTTTCTTCAACTCCGCAGCGGCCTCTTCTCTCTTGCGCGCCTCAAGTTCGGCCTTTTCTTTCCGACGGGCCTCGTTCTCCGCCTGCCACTGATAAAGAAATTCCTCTTTCTGGTCATAATTGGCCTTATCCCAGACCTTCCCGGTCGTCATGAGATAACTGGTCTCGATCACGGGAGGGACGTTCAAAAGGCCTTCACCGTAGACCTCCTCAAGATCGATCTCCTGCTGTTCCGGGAACGCCGGGGCAAGAAAAAGAAAAGAAAGAGAAAGGATCAGGATCGTCTTGGGGAACATGGGATCAAAGGATCTCCAGGGGAATGTTGTCCTTGACATAGAACGAGAGGGTGGCGGAGCGCGTTTCAATGTCGCCGCCGACATCCCAATCCGCAACAACGCTCAGAGAATACCTTCCGGGGGCCTGTTCCAGGGGAACATTGATATCGTAAAGGTTGTCATTCCCCGGCGAGACATCCTCGAGCGTATGATCAAGCGCCAGGACCACGATCTTTTTGGGAAGAACAGGCTGTGTGATACGGACCTTGACGGTCATCCCCTCCCCCCGCTCTAGGACAATACCCTCGAGGGGCTGGACGATCGAAACCCCTCCCTCGTCGTCGGGATCGAAGCGGGGCGCCTCCTGCGGAACAGCGACGGACAGCCGAACATCCCCGTCGACACCGGCTCCCTTGGCATCGATCAGGAGGGTCAGCTCCCTGGATTTCGGCACCGGCCGTTCGAAAAGAAGTTTCTTTTGGTCCGATTCGCCGGGATAAAGACTTTGAGGGACCGAAGGCTCGTGACGTGCCTGCCGCGCCCCCTCTTCCCGGAGAAAACGATATTCGTTCCCGAACTCATCCATCAAACGATATCTCATCACGCCGTCCCGGGAATATTTCCTTGTCTCCGTCTTGTTCGTGACAAGAAGGGAGAGCTCTGTTTGCGTCGTGACCGAGATGCCTTCGATGGAGAAGACCAGCCCTTCTCCGCTGAAAGATTGAGGAAAGACAAGCGGAGCTTGCCAAAGGAGAAAAAAGAGAGAGAATAGAAATGAAGGTAACTTCATATGCCCCATGATTTAAATGCAGTATAACATAATGTTATTTTGAAACAATATT
>JAAYZZ010000026.1 GCA_012514595.1 Elusimicrobiota bacterium | reverse complement strand
TGATCAGTTGAAAGAAAAGGGGCGCCTGGGCAAAGTCAGGAAAAAGGAGTTTGTGCTGCCAGATCTCGTGAAATGGCCGATGAACGATGCTCAACGCGAGACAAAGTTCATCCTGCCACAGGGACCTGTTCTCGAGAAAATGACGGAGCCTCAAGATGACCCCCAAGGCCAGGATCGCAGGCGTCACCCATTTTTTCTGCACCAGGGCCCCGAGGATCGCCTTCATGTCATCTCCACCGATAAGCGAGGAACCGCCCCAGGTTCTTGAGATACTTCATCCCCATCTTCACGACACGGAATTTGGAGGACCCGAACTGACGGTTGCGCAGCATGAGCGGGATCTCGCGGTGCTTCAACCCGTTCCTGATGAAATAAAGAATGATCTCCAGCTGACACTCGAACCCGGCCGAGACGATCGGGGCCTGCTTGAGATAGGCGGCACGATAGGCCTTGAACCCCGACGACAGATCCTGGATAGATGTCCAGAAAATGAGATCAAAGAAAAGATTCGCGGCCCGGCTCACAACGATGCGCCACGCCGGGACATCCTCCATGCCCCCTCCCTTCACATACCGCGAGGCGATACAGACATCGACCCCCTCGATCCCCTTCACAAGGTCCTTGATCATGGCCGGCGGATGCGTGAGGTCCGAATCCATGGTCACGATGATGTCCCCCTTCGCGGCCGCGATCCCGGTCTCGAGCGCCTTTCCCAACCCCTTGTTCCCGTCATGATCGACCAGACGGACCCAGGGATGACGGGCGCTCACCTCCAGCACCATCTCCCGTGTCCGGTCGATGCTCCCGTCATTGACGATCACGACCTCGTATGATCCGTCATGCGGAAGGTCACGCACGAGAGCATCGAGGAACTTTCCGATCACTTCTTCCTCATTGTAGGCCGGGACGACGGCGGATATCATGTCTTTCTCCCCTGTAGCATTTTTAAACAGACCCGAACAATGCGCGCCGAGGACTTCCCATCCCCGAAAGGATTCTTCCCCGAAGACCGGCGGCGATAAAAATCCCCGTCCTCCAGAAGCCGACGGCCCTGACGCACGATCCGCTTGCGGTCAAACCCGACGAGCTCAGCGAACCCGGCCTCGATCGC
The DNA here is from genome assembly GCA_012514595.1 of Elusimicrobiota bacterium. Lineage (GTDB taxonomy): Bacteria > Omnitrophota > Gorgyraeia > Zapsychrales > Fredricksoniimonadaceae > JAAYZZ01. The sequence continues at coordinate 9,263 of JAAYZZ010000026.1, read as the reverse complement.
CTCCTGCCGCTCAGTCCTCTCGCGCGCGATGAGGACCGGCTTGCGAAGCGTACAGGCCTCTTCCTGGATACCACCCGAATCCGTCACCACGATATCTGCGCTACGAAAGAGTTCCAGAAAATCATCATAGGCCATGGGTTCGCGCAGGATCACCCGCCCTCCCGAGAGGACCTCCTGGACCTGGGCGCGGACCTGGGGGTTCAGATGCACGGGATAAACGACCTCAACCCCTGGAAAAAGACTGATATCGCGAACGGCCAGAAGGACCTGCCGGAGCCCCTCCCCAAAACTCTCCCGACGATGAAGAGTCACAAGGACCTTCCTTCTCACCCCTGTCTTCCCTTTCTTTCGGGCAGACGGCACGATCTGAAGCAGCGCGTCCACAACAGTATTGCCGACCATGAAGATCTTTGAAGAGGCCACTCCCTCACGCTTGAGGTCCCGAGCCGCCCGCGGCGTGGGCGCGAAATGAAGGTCCGCAAGAGCGGTCGTCATCCGGCGGTTCATCTCCTCGGGGAACGGACGAAATTTATCATTTGTCCGGAGCCCCGCCTCCACATGGGCGACCGGGATGCGGCGATAGAAGGCCGCCAGCGCGCAGGCAAAGGTCGTGGCCGTATCGCCCTGGACCACCATCAGGTCCACAGGCTGACGCGAGAGGAATTTTCCCGTCTCATGAAGCACCCGTTCGGTCACATGGAAGAGCGTCTGTCCCTTTTTCATGACCCGAAGGTCCACATCCGCCTTGAGACCAAAGACCTGCATCGCCTCTTCCATCATGGTGCGGTGCTGACCCGTGGCCAGGACCGTGACCCGAACCCCCGCGACCGCCCGAAACGCCCGGACGACCGGGGCCAGCTTGATGACCTCCGGACGCGTCCCGAACGCCACACACACATGGAACTCTTTCTTGAGGGGACCCTTTGAGCTCATGCCTTCCTCCGGACCGCCCGGGCCATCTCCCGGTCGCTCTCGCGTCGTTTGATGTCGGCCCGCTTGTCGTAAAGCTTCTTCCCTTGACCGATCGCGATCTCGACCTTGACCCACCCCCGTTTATTGAGATAGATCCTCGTCGGGACGCAGGTGGACCGCTGCTGCGTCAGGAGCCCCGTGATCCGCTTGACCTCCTTCGCATGAAGCAGGAGCTTCCTGCGGCGGTCGGGATCAGGATTGAGATAGCTCGCCTGCGCATAGGGAGCGATGTGAAGATTGCAGATCCAGAGTTCGCCCTTGTCGCCTTCCACATAGGCGTCCTTAAAGTTCACCTCGCCGGCGCGGACCGACTTCACCTCGGATCCCTTGAGCTCGATGCCGCACTCCCATTTCTCCGATAAGAAGAGATTCTGGTAGGCCTTCTTATTTGTGGCGATCGCATCTGACATAATTTGTGAAAAATCCCGGGAAGATCAGGGATCCCGGCGATCGAGCTTTCTGATCTGATACTCAATATACCCGGCAAGGACCTCATGGACCTTGGCCGGCGGCTGGACGACGAAATAATTCCCCACGATCACATGTCCGATCTCATGCCCGAGGATCTCCTTGGTGAAATCCCCGGCCGCGATATAGATCGTATTCGTCTCGGAAACATAAAATCCCTTATCCGAAAAACTTTCCTTGCCGTAAAGACGCCGGTACACATCCTTGAGCTGCGTACCGTTCGCCGCGACCTTGATCGTGCCCTTGTAACTGTAAAGCTGCATATCGAGGATATCACACGCCCAGACGAAGAACGCATCCAGAAGCACGGGAAGGTCCTTGCCGGAGAAGGTCAGGCCTGTCACGCTTCGTCCCGAAAGGATCCTGTGCTGCGGACCTATCCCCAGGCGGGCCACAAGACTCCCCTCGTCGATCCCGGAGGCCAGGACAACGGAGAAATGGTCTCCGGACAATGTCTTTCCCGACGGGAATCCATCGGAGACAGCCCGGGCCTCAGAGACCAGAAGGATCAGAAAGGCCGCACAAATGAGACCGCTTCTCTTGAGGTGGGGGGTCATCAGGTCTTAAAAAAGGACGCGGCGCGTTCAAGCTCCTGCACCTTCTGGCGGAGCTCCAGGAAATGCTTGCGCTTGTTGTCCTCAACGTTGTATTCGCCGATCGCCTCCATGGCGCTTCGGACATCGGTCAGAGCGGCATCGATCGCATGGATCTGGTTGCGCAGGGCGGTGATCATCTGGTTGAAATCGGAAGCGACCTCATGCAGCTGGTCCCCCTTCCTCAAGCGCACCTGATTCGTGAAATTCCCGTTCCCAAGCTCCCGGAAAGTCTGCTTGAACCGGTAGAGAGGCCCAGCGATCTTGTGCGAGACGAAGACCATGACCACCGCCGCCCCCAGGCTCACCAGGACGGTCACCACCGCCATGGTCTGCAAAAGGATCGGGACGAGAAAGTCCGCGGTCGTCATGACCGTGACCCGAGCATTCACAAAGGCCACGGTGGTCGAGTGCAGGGAAAAGAGATAAAGAAGAATGACGGTCAGGCCCGACCCTGCGGCCACGACGCCAAGGAACTTCAGGATGAAACCCGACTGAAAGTCCTTGTCAATGAAGTACTGCCGTCTCTTGTAAACCTTGGATGTAATGGGCTGTGTCATATCTCCCCCTTATTTCTTCTTGAGATACTCGCGGTTGATCACGACCTGGGCGTTCTTCTTGAGCCCCTCCATCCACTCTCCGAGCATCTGGGCCTCGAGCTGACGTTCCGCCTGCCATTTGATCTGAGGGAACATCTCTTCATACGTCTTTTCCGTAAGCCCTTCCCGGACCATCTCGTCATAGAGACGGCGGATGTTGTCCTCATGCACCCGGATCGAACCGTTGATCTCGCGGGTCTTGGCCCCGAGCGCGACCGTCATCAAAGACTGCTCCCAGAAACGCTCGACGGAGCGGAGAAAATCCTTTTGTTTGTCGAGACCCTTGGCGATGGCCTCCTGCACGATCAGTTTCTGATTCACAAGATTGTCGAGAAAATCACGGCGGGCGATCTGCGCATCATTGCGAAGCGCATACGGGGAGCTGGCAAAGACCTCCTCGAACTCTTCGGCCGTGACCTGGTAATCGTTGACGCTGACGACGATGGTCTGGGGCGGCTCAGCCTTGCCGCACCCGATGAGGAGCAGGACCCCGAGCAAAAGCATGCCTGTTCTTGGACGCATATCTTTTCTCCTTTGTTGTCTTGAAAGACATTGTACTATCAAAGATCCGGATCCTCCATAAAAAACCCAATGAATAAAAAGGCCCTGCGTGTCTTCGGACAGGCAGGGCCTGGTGGTTCCATGAACGGACGGGATCAGATCTGGACCGGCGGTTCCTCGCAGCGGCCGGCCTTTCGATCCTCCTCGCTGCACTTCTCGTTGATGACGCCATCGATGAAATCATAGGCGCCCTCCTCCAGCTGGAACCCGTCGTCATACGCGCCGCTCTCCACTTCACTCAACGGATGATAGAAGTAGACCGAGCCGGCAAGGTCCGCCGAGGAGATCGGATCCATAGGATTCACCTGGACCCCGGCGAGCTGTTCGCTATGCGGATAGAGGAACCTCTTGATCAGACCGCTCGAGCTCAAGGTCACAAAAAGGGTGTTCGTGGGCGAAGGCGGCCAGATCAGGACCCCGTTATAATAGATCCGTCCCGGCGGATAGAGCGGGCTCGGATATTGCGCCGGATCGATCCTGGGGATATCCCCGGTCGCGGGATCGTTGACGGTCCCTGTCAGCACACCGGAATTCCCTCCCTCGCTACCGCCGATATCGATCACCAAAGGCCCGCCGATATTGACATCCACAGGCCCACCGTTCCCACCCACCGTCCCGTTCTGGCAGATGAGACACGAGGCGGTCTTGGCCACGATATGAGGTCCGGGCGAGATCCCGTAGATGTCCCCGTTATCCGCAATAAAGCACACACCGCCGTTGATCGAGGTGGTGGTTCCGTTAAGGAGAATATCCCCGACGGTGGAGCGCAGGAGGAAGTCTCCATACGAGGTGCTGGTCTGCATGGTCGACGGACCGTGAGAAAGGGCATTGACGGTCCCTCCAGTCGTGTTCAGGGAGAAATCCGCTCCGTCCTCTTCCTGGATCTCGACATTCCCAACCGCGTTCGTCGTGATCGCATCCCCAGCCGTGTCGATGTCCCCGTTCAAGGCCGCCTCCCCGATGAAGCCCCCGGCCGTGAGATTGATGGCCTGGGCGACGATCTTCGTCGCCTGGTCGTAATCATCCCGGATATTGTCATCGGAGGAGAGCGTCGCGTTGCCGCTGCCTGTCGAGACGGCCCCGACGATCATGTCCCCGCCGCCGTGCTGGGCGAGAGCGATATCACCGACACCCGTTACCTTCGCGTCAAAGGTCGCATCACCGGATGAGGTGTTGTCGATCCCGATGTCCCCGTTCCCATTGTTGGTCGCGGTGATGTCCAGACTCGCGATCTCGATCGGATCCGCCCCTGTCCCGATCCCGGCCGTTGCGTTGAGCGTCACCGCCCCGCCCGCCTGAAGATCGAGCTGTGTCCCGTTATTGTCCACGATCGCACCGCCCGCGTTCATCACGATGTTCCCCCCGGCATTGACGGTCGGATCATTGAACTGGCCGAAGACGACGGATGGACCGCAGTCCTGGCATGCCGTGGGCGTCGAAGAAAGGCCGGGCACAAAGAAACTGTGCACCATATTCGCATCCGAGATCCCCACCTGCACAGGGTTCGAGCTGTTCCCCAGACCCAGGAAATTGAACTGGATTTCACCGTTCCTGCGGATCGCCACCTCCACGTTCACCGATCCGGGGGCGAGGGTCAGGTCCGTGCTCCCGCGAAGGACCAGGGTGTCCGCATCCGGCTGATACATGCTGACAAAACCCATGGAGAAATGGCTCCCCGGGACGCTGAAGTCAAGCGTGGTCGGGATCCCGGCAGGAAAGAGCCAGAAGTCCGTTACCGTGACCATGAAGTCATGCATCAGGTGGATCCCCGCATCGCTCACATCCTCTCCGCCCAGAAGGGTCAGAGGGAACGGCGCGGCCGGAAAAGGCTGAAGGAACCAGAGCCCCGGACCGAATTTCATGGGGAGGCTGGTCCCTGTCCCGTAGAACTCGTGCGGAATGAGCTTCCACTCATAGGCATCGGCCCACCAACCCTCGCTGCCGCTGGTCACCGCTTCCGATGAATTGCGGATATAAACATTGTTCGCCGCGTCGATGTAGACATCGCGCCCCGCAGAAACAACCTTGAGATAGACATCTTCACCGGAGATCCGGACATCCGAGGAGGCCCCCGTGGCCCAGAGGCCCAATCCGGCGCCAGTCTGCGCAAAGTCACCCGATCCATCGAGGTCGCTATCCGCCGTGGCCGTGACATCCCCGGACGCCATGATCATGGACCCCGCGCCCTGGACGATATCCCCCGTCGATGAGAGAACGATCTTGCCATTCTCGGAGATGATATGCGAGGCGACCGCCATATCCCCGCCGTTCACGATCACAGAGACATCCTGATCACCGCGGATGATCGCGTTCACATCCAAATTCCCGTTCTGGGTCAGAATGACGCTATCCCCCTGGATCCCGCAATTCCCGCCCAAGGCATCCACGGTCAGGAGCGCACTGGTATTGACGATGGAGATATCCCCGCCCGCCTTGACCGAGAGGGCCGAGACGCGGATGTCGGGAAGCGTGACGGCGTTGATGGCTGTCGCGATCAGCTGCGTCGCACGAAGAACCGTAGCCGGGACCTGGTCGATCGTCCCCCCGCCGGTGAGATCGATCTTACCGCTATTGGTCGACATGTCGTCCAAGAGAATGTTCCCGCTCTGGTCGATCACGATATCACCCGACGGACCCGAGATGCTCCCCCCGACCGTAAGGGTCCCACCCCCGTTATCGTTCGAGAAGTAGACACTGCCGCTGCCCGTATTGAGAAAGGTCAGATTATCCGTGACCAGCGTCAGCGGCTGACTGGAGGATCCGACCCCCGTCCCGGTCGTGATGTCGACGGTCGGAGCCTTGACCGCAGGAGAACCCGACGTATTATTGTTCACCAACGCCCCGCCCGCGTTCACGATGAAAGAACCCGCGGCCGTGATCCCGACGTTCTGGGTATTGGGCGTAAAGAGCACCGAATCCACATTGTTCAGGCCCGAGGCCGGGAACCCCTGATACGGGCCCGTCAAATGATCCTCGGTATTCCCGACGGAGATCCCGGATGTGATGAGCTCCGCAGAGGTCTGGGACCCGTAATTGAACTGGATGTTCCCGTTCTGATAGAGAACGGCCTCGAAACTGACAGGAGCACTTGTGCTCTTGTCCGTCCCCTCCCAGCGCACGGCCACAGAGTTGGCCGTAGGCGAACTCACGTAAATATGCATATTGGCCCAGTCGTTCCACTCCGGCGCGATCATCCGGTGGTCCATCAAGGAGGTCAGACTGTCCAGATAGTCAATAAAGACAGGATCGGAATGGGAATCGAGGATCTGGATCTGCCCGTTGGTGCTGAGGCGGAACTTGTCATAAAGCTCCCCATAGAAGGGGAACTGCCAGGAAAAGGTCACGCCGAACGCGAAATTATCCGTGAACCAGGAACCGGGATTCCAGAGGGTTCCGCCGCCCAGCCACTCGTGGGGGATCAGGGTCCAGGAATAGCCCGCATAGGTCGAAGGATTGCCAAGATAGACATCATGCGTCGCCGTCAGACGGATATCCCCCGTGGCGATGAGCCCGCGCAGATAGAGATCATAACCGTTGATGCGGATGTCCGCATTCGGTCCCTTGGTCTTGATATACCCGGAGTTCTGAACAAAGTTCCCGGCCCCGTCCCCATCGCTGTCGGCCATGATCGTCGTGTCTCCAAACGAGCGGATCATGGAATCACCATCCTGGACGATATTCCGCTCGGCGGTGAGATCGATCGCCCCGTTCTCAGAGGTCACATTCTTGTTGACCAGGATATCCCCGCTGTGGGCCGTGATGTCCACATCGCCCCCGCCGGTCACAGTGGCATTGATGGTAACGTCCCCCCCGGTCTGGTCCAGGTCCAGGGTCCCATCGGCGCTGAGGCCTTCATTGATCCAAAGGCCGTCATGGTTCGTATTAGAGAAGACCGCGTTCCCTGCGATCGAGCCTGTGACCTGCGCCACGACCATATTCTGAAGGTTGACGTTCCCCGTGGCCGTTACGGTCACTTTCTGCGTATAAAGATCCCCGCTGGTCTGGATGATGTTCTGACCAGACAATCCGATGCTTCCTGTGGACGGGGCGATGGGAAGACCGGAAAGGATAGAGACATAGGACAGATGTCCGATGTCCGTAATGTGTCCCGTCCCATCAGTCATGACCGTTGCGCTGGTCGTCATCCGCCCGTTATTCGTGATATCCCCGGTCGCCTGGATACTGACACGGTCGTTCGAGACGATGAGATTATTGTTGATCACATCATCCCCGGCCTGGAGCCGGACCAGGTCCGTGGCCTTCAAATTCCCGCTGTTCGTCACATCCTCACTGGCCACGGCCCGGATCGTTCCGCTCTTGATAACCCCGCTGTTAGAGACCGATCCGTTCGAGGCCCGCAGTTCCACCACGCCATTATCATCGACCATGTTCACGGCGTTAATAATGCCGGTGTTATTCACAATGTTGTCCAGAACCGCATTCAGGCTCTTGGCGGTCAAAACCACTTTACCGTTACCCACCGTGATGTTACCGGTATTGCTGGCCAACGAATTGAGCGTTCCATCACTGATAACCGCGGAAATATCCCCGGCATCATCCAGGTTCAGGGTCATGGCATCGCCACTGGCCAGAAGGACGCGGCCCGTATCCGCCACAATAGTCCCAAAGTTATAAACCTGAGGGGACAAAAGCGCGAGATATCCCCCATTACGGACCGTGATCGTTCCTCCGTTCATCACGGACCCAAGTCCCCCTGTTGTCTGGAACTTATAATTTCCTGCCAAAAAATCCGCGTTGCTGATGTTGAGAGTGGATGCGACCAGACCCGGCATGTCGACCTGAGCCCCGGCCCCGAAAAGGATCCCGTTCGGATTGATGAGAAAGACATTCCCGTTCGAGTTGAGATTTCCGAAGATCAGCGAGGTCGCGGCCCCACCCACCCGATGCAAAGAATTCCAGCCTGCGGTCGCGTGATTGATATTGGCGGTATAGCCCGAACCTACGTTGAATTCTGCGTAGTTCCCGATAGAATTGTTAACACCCACATTAATATCCATCGTGGTGGGATTCACCATGGATGTGGTGATGGCTCCGCTCTCAACGGAAGAAAGGACGGGAAGATCCGCGGCAAAAGATAATCCCGAATACTGGAAGAAAAGGCATAAGACGAGAAAAAGACTGATAAATGATCTAGCCCCGTAATTCATAACAACCCCGTTTTTAGAAAAATTAAAATGAAGGCCTTCACACCTGAAAACTTGCAAATGATGTAGAGGAATGCAATAAAAGTATAGAATATGCCTGCCAATTTTGCAAATAATTTTAAAAGCGCAAGCTCTTTATTCTCATTATCTTTTATCTCTGTTGACAATTTTTTGTCGACAAAAAACAGTATTTATTACATCCGATCAGGAAAGAGAAGAGGAACCGAAAAGAGAACAGCAGAGAACGATCAGAATGGACAATAATAACATGGCCTCATAGAACAAACATTCGCAGAGTGGACATTGGACATTATTAGATAAGATATTTATATATATGATGTTACAAAACTTGACTTCAATATACCCTCTAACCACTCCCCTTCTGCAGTTGAATCCCACACAATCCCTCCCCCTATTCCCATTTCCGCCCTTCGTCCTCTGACAAGGATCGTACGAATAGGAATGTTGAAATAAAGACCTCGGTCAGGACTGATAAAACCCATGGCGCCTGTATAAATATTCCTGGGCTCCCGCTCAAGAGCCCGAATTACTTCCATGGCCCGGATCCGGGGCGCACCCGTTACAGATCCGGAGGAAAACACAGCCCCAAATATCTCCTGGATCAAAGGCTCCCTCCCAAATCGACCGGTCACGGTCGATGTCATCTGAAAAAGCGTCTTGTAGGGCGTGATCGTAAAAAGCTTTGGGGCCCGGATCTGATGGGCGATACGGCCGAGGTCGTTTCTCAAAAGGTCCGCGATCATCACATTCTCGGCCCTGTTCTTCCGGTCCCTGGAGAATTCCCACAACGCCCGGACATCCCCCCAGAGACCCTGCCCCCGGGGCCAGGTCCCTTTCATGGGCTCACTCAATATTTGCAGCCCTTCTTTCTTGAGGAAACGCTC
>JAAYZZ010000224.1 GCA_012514595.1 Elusimicrobiota bacterium | reverse complement strand
TCCCCCATGAGAGCGGGCGCATCAGCAAGGGCGACGAGACAGTTTCGGATGTCCCCGGGCGCAACGATGTTGAACTGCTCGCGCAGCCTTCCGGATGATCCGCCGCTGTCCGCAACAGTGACGATAGCCGCGATGTTCGCCGTATACTCCTTAAGGGCCAAAAGAAGATTGGAAAGCCCATGTCCACCGCCGATCGCGACGATCTTGGGCCCGCGCTCCAGATATCTTTTTTGATACAGGATATTTACAAGGTCCTGTTCCCGACGGGGAAGGAACAAGGTAATAAGCGAAATCGTCAGCTTGAGGATCCCCAAAACGATAAAGAGGATCCCGCAAAGGACAATGACGGTTCCAAAGATATTGACAAAACGATAGGTGCTCGCCGCGAAATACGAACCAACGACAACGATGCCGATCCCCAGAAGCGTCGTCAGAACCCAACGCTTGATCTTGATCCCGGGGTAAAGCCACTTGAGAAGATTGCTGGACATCGCTCCTTACCCGAGCTGGGAGTCCTCGCGAGAGATGAGCTCCAGGATCTCTTTTTTGGTCTTGGCCGCCTTGAGGCTCTCACGGAAATACTTGTCCTTGAGAAGACGGGAGACACGCGCAAGGGCCTTTAGGTGAGGCCCGGCGGAATCCAGGGGCGCGGCAAGAAGGAAGAAGATATATGCAGGGTCACCATCAAGGGCATCAAAATCGATACCCTTTTTGCTGACACCGATCCCCGCAACAAGTTTATCCACACAATCGGTCTTTCCATGGGGGATCGCGATCCCCTGACCAATTGCTGTGGACCCCAAGGCCTCCCTGGCCATGAGGACATCAATGATCTTGACCTTGTGCTTCTTTTCGAAGGCCCCCGCATCGACCATGCAGGAAACCATCTCTTCGATCAACTCCTGTTTGGTACTGGCTTTCAAGTCTGCGATAACCGCGTCCGGACAGAGAAAATCAAGGATCTTCATAAACGCAACCGCCTCCCTAGGTTAAAGAAATAGAGAGCGGCGGATGGGATTTGAACCCACGACATCCACCTTGGCAAGGTGGCATTCTAGCCAACTGAATTACCGCCGCATGTTTTTAAAAGAACCGCGAGAAAAATTGGATTTATTTTAACACCCGAAAACCCTTAGTCAACCGCAATCTGGGAAAACCCATCCCAGAAATCCTGATATGGGCGGGAGAGGGCTTGAACCTCCAAGGGTTTCCCCACCAGATCCTAAGTCTGGCGCGTCTGCCAATTCCGCCACCCGCCCCTCAAAAAGGTAAGCGGTAAGTGATAAGTGGTAAGTGAAAGTTGTCGCCGGGAAGAACAAAAGAACCGTTCATGCTGATCCCTCTTACCGCTTACCTCTTACCACCTATCACTTCTAATCTATGACCCACCCGCGACTCGAACGCGGCACGCCAGCCTTAAAAGGGCTGTGCTCTACCAGATGAGCTAGTGGGTCAGATCGTTAAAAGCTCTTTGTTCTTTTTCTCAAGAAGCCCATCGACCTCTGCGATATATTTGTCGGTAAGCTTCTGGACCTGGTCCTGTCCTTTGAACGCCTCATCCTCTGGGACCGCATTGTCCTTCTTTAACTTGGCGATCTTGTCATTGGCCTCGCGACGGATCGTCCTCAGGGACACCCTTCCCTTTTCCGCCATGTCCTTGACAACCTTCGCCAATTCCTTTCGTCTCTCTTCTGAAAGAGGCGGGATCGGGACCCGGATCACCTTCCCGTCATTCATGGGTGTGACCCCCAGTTTGGAGGCCAGAATGGCTTTCTCAATCTCGACAAGAGCCACGGGGTCCCAGGCCTGGATGACAAGGCTGCTGGGGTCTGGAGCGGCGACAGAGGCGACCTGCCTAACGGGGGTCGATGTCCCGTAATAATCGATATGGAGCTCCTCGACAAGCGCCGGGTGGGCGCGACCGGTCCGCACCTCCCCGAACTCACGCAGGACAGCCTCCACCGCTTTCTTCATCAATCCGTCTGTTGATCCAACCACATCCTTGACACCCATAAGTGCCCCCTTCCTAGCTGACAATGGTCCCGATATTCTCTCCAAGGACCGCCTTTTTGATATTGCCTTTTCGGGTCAGATCAAAAACCCGGATGGGAAGACTGTTGTCCATGCACATGCTGATCGCGGTCGCATCCATGACCTTGAGGTCCTTGTTCAGGACATCAATGAACTTGAGCTTTGCGAATTTCTTGGCGGTCGGGTCCTTCATCGGGTCGGCCGTATAGACCCCATCAACCTTGGTGGCCTTGAGAATGATCTCGGCCTTGATCTCACTGGCGCGGAGCGCCGCGGCGGTATCGGTCGTAAAGAAAGGATTTCCCGTACCTCCGACGAAGATCACGACCCGTCCCTTCTCCAGATGCCGCATGGCCCGACGGACAATGTATGGTTCTGAGACCTGTTTGATCTCGATCGCGGTCATGACACGCGTAGGGACACCCAGCTGTTCCAGGGCGTTCTGCAGGGCCAGACCATTGAGAACGGTCGCCAGCATCCCCATGTAATCCGCCACGGAACGATCCAGACCGAACTTCTTACTTTCCGTCCCGCCGCGGAAAATATTCCCTCCGCCCACAACAAGCGCGATCTGGACGTCCATGGCCCAGACCTCCCGGATCTGCATCGCATACGCCATGCAGGTGTCCGCATCGATCCCATGCTCCCGGGGCCCCTGCAGGGCCTCACCGCTGAGCTTCAAGAGGATCCGATGGTACGCGGGGGTCTCTTTGGGCATGGATCACTCTCCGATCTTGAACCGGACGAAACGGCCGATCAGAATGTTCTCGCCGATCTTGGCCACGAGTTCATTCAAAAGGTCCTGAATGGTCTTGGATGGGTCCTTCACAAAGACCTGTTCCAAAAGACAGCTTGTCTTGACAAAATCCGCCTTGTCCTCCTGGGCGGACAGGACATCCGCCGGTACATCTTCTTTCTTGATGTACTTCGGGGCCATGGCCGCGATGTGCATCGCTACGTCCTTGGAAAAACGGATGAAGTCCTCGTTCTTTCCGACAAAATCGGTCTCACAATTGACCTCGACGATCACGCCGATCTTGTTGCCGTTATGGATATAGGCCTCGACACGTCCTTCCTTGGCCGCGCGGTCGCTCTTTTTGAGCGCCAT
>JAAYZZ010000223.1 GCA_012514595.1 Elusimicrobiota bacterium | reverse complement strand
CGTTGATGCTACTTATGCCCCGTCTTTTCAGGCCCTCGTATTTTCCCTCATCGTGAAGGGAAGAAGGATCCGGGAACGCGAGGCCGGGATTGAGCTGATCGGTCGGCCCGGACTTTTGGGACGCGCGTTGGGCCGGAACGATGGGGAAGGGCTTGCCTCGCGGGTGCTCAAGGCCGAGCAGTCGAACACCTCGCTTGTCTTTGGGGAGAAGGCATTCCTCAAGATCTACAGGAAGGTCGAGGCCGGGATCAACCCGGACGTCGAGCTCTCGAGATATTTGACCGAGACGGGGAAATTCTCGGGGATCGCGCCCTTTTTCGGTCAGTGGGATCTGGAGCGCTCCGGCGGAGAGACCGCAACGCTCGGACTCTTGATAGGCTTTGTGCCGAACCAGTCCGATGCGTGGACCTTCACGCTGGATCATATCAAGGCGTTCTTTGATTCGGTCCTGATGTGCACGCAGGAGATCGCGGCGAACCCCTTGCCCGAGGGGGTCTCGGCGCCCTCCACTGAGGTGACATCGTTCCGAGAGCAGATCGACGGGTTCTTCATGCAGATGATCGATCTTTTGGGCACCAGGACCGCACAGATGCACCGGATCTTCGCGATGAAAAAGGATGACGCGGATTTTCGTCCCGAACCGTTCTCGCAGCTTTATCAGCGGTCCGTCTTTCAGGCCATGGGCAGTCAGGCCCGGGCGGTCCTGAGGACCCTCAAGGCCCAGCGGGCGCGGGTCCCGGATCCCTTGAGGGGGGCTGTGGACGATCTTTTGGGGAGGGAGGCCGAACTCCAGGCCCGTTTCCGTCGGATCGTGACACGAAGATATCGGCCAAGAAGGTCCGCATCCACGGGGACCTGCATCTGGGGCAGGTGCTTTTTACAGGCAAGGACATGGTCATCATCGATCTGGAGGGAGAGCCGGCCCGGCCGTTGTCCGAGAGACGCTTCAAGCGTTCGGTCTTGCGCGATGTGGCCGGGATGCTGCGTTCTTTTCACTATGCGGCCCACGCCGCGCTCTATCACAGTACGGCCATCCGGCCCGAGGACCGGCCGCTCCTCCAGAAGGCGGCGGAGGACTGGTATCACCAGGTGGCCGAGAGATATCTGCGGGCCTATTTCACGGCCCTGGAGGGGACGGACCTTGTGCCGCGGGACCAGGAGCAGATGCGGATGCTCCTTGAGATCTATCTTTTGGACAAGGCGGTCTATGAATTGGGATATGAACTGAACAACCGTCCGGACTGGCTGGGCATTCCGCTTTTCGGGATCCTCGGGATCCTGGGCCAGGATTGAGCGGCGAAAGACACGAGAGGAACATCTATGTGGACCAAAAAAACGCTTGAGGATTTTGTCCGGGATAAACTGTCCGGATATAAATTTATCATCGTATCCAACCGTCAACCGGTGGTGCACTCTTTTCAAAAGGGAAAGATCGTGGCCAAGCGGGGTGTGGGGGGCGTTATTACGGCGCTTAATCCCGTGATCAGGGCCTCTTCCGGGACGTGGATCGCGTCCTCCGACGGAGATGCGGACCGCCAGGTCTGTGATCCTCGGGGGCGTTGCCAGATTGGCGATCCCCAGGGCGGCAAGGGATATACTCTCAAGCGCCTGTGGCTTACCAAGAAGGAGATGGAGGGATATTATTACGGGTATTCGAACAGCACCCTCTGGCCGTTGTGTCATATGAGCTTCAAGCGTCCTGTCTTCCGGATCGAGGACTGGGAGGCCTACGTCCAGGTGAACGAAAAGTTCGCCGATGCGGTTCTCGAGGAGGCGGGGGAGGACAAGGCGTTTGTCTGGATCCAGGATT
>JAAYZZ010000222.1 GCA_012514595.1 Elusimicrobiota bacterium | reverse complement strand
TTGGCCCGACGTGCGGCAAAATAGGCCGCCCAAGCCGGCGCCCGGGAACGGGCGTGGACCACCTCGATCTTCTCATCCCGGATGATCTTCTCCAGGTCCCGGACGCAAAGCCAGATGGACAAAGGGTCCTTTCGGTGAACGGGAAGCGCATAATGCCGTGTCCCGTCCGCCTCCAGTTGCGGGACCAGCACCCCGCCGTTGGACACCACGACCGAGTGATGCCCCTTCTCCACTAGACATCGGGCGAGGTCCAGAGTCCCCCGCTCGACACCCCCCACATTCATTTCCGGAAGAACCTGAAGAACCCTCATCGAACAGCCTCTTTCAATGCATCCAGGATCCGCTGACGATCATCCAGCGGTCTTAAGGGAACCTGCTCCTGCAGGACCCTCGCGATCGCAGCCCCCATCTCCCCGCTACGAGCCTGAAGAAGATGGCCGTCCGTCTCAAGTGAATCGACGAACCGGGTATATTTGTTCTCGGCCACACGCCCGTTCTCATCCTCAATAGGAAAGGCAATGACCTTCTTTCCCGACGCCACGGCTTCAGAGACCATGGAAATGCTTTCTCCCGAAACGATCAAAAGATCGGACAGGGCCAGGATCGCGCCAAAGGCCTCCGGCACATCCTGTTCATTCGGGATCACCAGAAGACCTGTCTCGGCGACCCCCTGAAACGTTTTCTTTACAAGGGTCTCAATGTTCTTTGAGGTGCGCCGGGAGGTTGTGACCAAAAGGCCCGCATTGACCCGACGGGAAGAATCCAGGACCTGCCCGAGGAGCGCCTCGGTCTTCCCAGGATGCCAACACAGGCCTTTGGTATCTCCCCCCAGGAGAAGTCCGATCTTGGGCCTGGTGTCATGCCGGAGGTCCGGACGCCGTGCCCAGAGCTGGTCCCTGGCCACCTCAAGCTCCTTTGATGTCCAGGCGCTCAAGGCGGCCCGGGTCTCGATCAGCCGGCGGGAAGGTCGCAAGCGCCCCATATCGTGGCGGGGAAGGATGACCTTTCGGAACCGCGTCAGAGGGACGATCCCTGGCCGAAGGATCTGTACAGAGAAGGCCATCTCGGTGGACGAAATGGCCTGCAGGGCTGCCGCGCTCCTGGAACCTGCCGAGATCACAACATGTGCCCTTTTCGAAAAGACGCTCCGGAAGGTCTCCGGGGCCAGGCAGAACCTGAGAAAGCCCCACCCCGAAACCCCCGTCGGGATACGAAGGGCCGTCAAAAGCGTCAACAACCGTCTTCGCCAGGGACTCCGGTAAAGCACGGGAAGGATCTGCGTCTCACACGTGTTCCCCCGGTCGGCCAGGATCTTCTGGACCACCCCGGCCACAGCCTCTGCCTGTTTGCGATGGCCTGTCCGGCCATCATCCAGGATCAGAATGCGACGATGTCTTGAATATTTCCAGGTGCTGTACAGCCACAGATATTCCTGGGGGTGTTCGCGGGTTCTGTCTTCAAACCAGGCGGTCATGCGCGTCATGTTCACCCGGAGATCCTCCTGCGGGTCCCCGGAACTGCGGACCTCAAAAGGCCGAGCGAGAATGCGATGCTTTCCTAGAGCGACCCTTTGGATATCGACAAGACAGATCGGCACCCCATATTTGAGCGCCATCCGGACCGCGCCCGTGGACATCGAGGCCTCGGGGCCGAAGAACGGGATGAGGATCCCCTCATCTCCTCCCTGGTCCGCGACCAGGGTCACGATCTCATTGTTCTTTACCCGTCGGATGATCTCGCGTCCCCCGATGCCGGGATGGATGATCCGGCACCCCGCACTGCGGCGAAGATCGTCCAGATAATCCGCCACCCGGTTCACATGGGCCAGATAATTGGCGACCATGTTGTAGGGATAGCCGCTCATGCTGCCTACGATATTCGAGAATTCCCAGTTCCCCGAATGGATGGAAACAAAAAAGAGCCCCTTCCCCTTTTGCATGGCCGCATCCATATGTTCCCGGCCATCGACCTCGATGAAATTCTGATAACCCCTTCGGGCGACAAGAGGAAAACGTCCCATCTCGGCGATATTCTGTCCATAGGTCATGAAAAAGTCATGGACGATCCCCCGGACCTCCTCATAAGACCGCTCTTGTCCGAACGCGACCCGGACATTGACAATGGCCTTCTTGCGCCCCTTGGGGCGCAGGCCCACCACATCCCCGATGCGGCGCCCCAGAAAGAGCGCACCGCCCAGAGGAATGGTCTGAACGATCGTCGAGAACGCCTTAAGCAGCGAACAGACGATCGAGGCTTGAAACGAGTTCAGTTTCCCCATACAGAATCCTCATCTCAACATGAAGCACCAGGACTTCGATCTCCCCAAAGAGTCCCAGATGCCTCCGCATCTTCACGGCGTCCTTATGCGTGACGACCAGTTTTCGAACTCCCCTCTCCCGGCAGGCTTGACACAGCTCCCCGACCTCCTCCGCCGTGAGATCATGATGGTCCGCAAATATCCTCTCTACGACGATCTCCGCCCCGCAATCCTCAAGGGTCTGAAAGAATCCTCGCGGAGACCCGATCGCAGAACAGGCGCCTACAGGCCCTCTCAACATCTCGAGGGGCCATCGACGTTCCAGCTGATCAAGAGACGACACCCCGATCGCCACATGAGCGGCCTGAATGACCGGGGCTTGAGGAGCCAGGCGTTCACACTCTCCCCGAAGCCAGGCGATCTGCTCGGCAGAGGTTTCGTTGGAGTGTGTGAGCACGATCAATCCCGCCCTTCCCAGAGCCTCACAAGGTTCCCGAAGGATCCCTCTCGGCAAAAGATTCCCGTTCCCGAAAGGACAGGTCGCATCCAAAAGGACGATGTCCAGATCTCTCCGGGCCTGACGGTGCTGAAATCCGTCGTCCAGAAGAAAGACATCGCCATCCGCCTTGCCGAGAAAATCCCGGGCCGCCCTGCGACGGTCCGCATTGACCACGACAGGCACCTCCGGCAAAAGCTCGCGCAGGACCTTCTCCTCATCGGCCATCTCTCCGCGCCGGGCCGCATAGCCTCTGGAGAGGACCACGACCGACCGGCCCCCTCGAGAAAGAAGACGTGCCAAAAGGATCACAAAAGGCGTCTTCCCCGTTCCCCCGACCGTGATATTCCCGACACTGATCGTCTTTCGGCCAAGGGGGGTGGCCTTGAAGATCCCTGACTCAAAAAGGATCCCTCGTAAAAGAACAACGACGCGAAATATCCGGGCCAGAAGATGCAAGAAGACCCTAAGGCCCCAGTTGCCCCGAAGGCTGTCTTTGTCCCACATGATGTCGTGTATCTGCTGCTTCAGGGACACGGCAGGACCTCCCGAATGATCTCCGTAATCCTCATCGCCGCGCCTTTGTTCCTCTGCACCACATCAAAGGCCCGCCGCCCCATGGACTCCCGGCGGCCCTGGTCGGAAAGAAGGTCCAGAACGGCCCTCTGAAGCCCGTGCGCATCCGCGACCTGGATCACGGCATTGTCCTTCAAGAAAAGCGCCAGCACATCCCGGAAATTCCCCATCAAAGGCCCCACGATCACGGCCTTCCTCAAGGCCGCCGGCTCGATGATGTTCTGCCCCCCGCCGACCACAAGACTCTTTCCCACAAAAACGACCGTGGCCCGCGAATAGCAGGAAGACAGGTGCCCAATGGTATCGACGATCAGAACATCCTCCTGCGCGGCCACGTTCCTTCCCGACGAGAAAAGGACAGGGTGCAACCCATGGGCCCGGACCGAGTCCGAGAAGGCCGTGGCCCTGTGGGGATGCCGGGGCACCAGGACAAGCCGCAGGGTCGGGAACCCGGACCGGATAGCGCAAAAGACATCGAGAAGGATCCTGTCCTCCCCGGGATGAAGGCTCCCCCCCAAAAAGATCTTGTGGGTCTCGCTGAACAAGGCCCCTCGGAAAGAAAGGACCTTCCGCTCATCAGGGGCCCCATCGAATTTGATATTCCCTACCACCCGGACCGATTCCGGGGGGACGCCGACCGAACAGAAACGATCCGCGTCCGTCTCGCTCTGGGCACACACGCGATCGATCCCCGCCAGCACCCCCTTAAGGAATCCCCGGACCCGACAGTACCGAGAATAGGCCCTGTCGGAAAGACGGGCGTTCACGATCACAACCGGGACCCCGGCCCGATGGAGCGCCAGGAAGAGATTGGGCCAGATCTCAGTCTCGGCCGCGACGTAAAGACACGGCGAGATCGCTGAAAGAAACCTCCGGACTGTCCAGGAAAAGTCCAATGGGGACCAAAGAACCAGGGCGACTTCCTCCAGCTTCGAGGAGGCGAGGGCATATCCTGTCCGGGTGGTCACGGTCAGGACGATCTGATGCGACGGATAGACCTCCTTCAGTTGGCGCAGGACCTTCTCGACTGCAAGGACCTCCCCCACACTGACCGCATGGACCCAAATATTCCTGGCCGAGGACAGACGTTCCCGGAGGGCCTCCGGAAAGATCCCGGACCGCTGACGGAACCCCCCGTGCCATTTTCCGGAGAGAAAAAGGAACGGGATCATCACGACCGCGTACAGACAAAAAAGGACGTCGAACATATTTCCCGCCTAGGCCCTGGGATGGGCCTTATCATAGACGCTCTTCAAGCGCTCCGTCGTCAAATGCGTATAGATCTGGGTTGTCGAAAGGTTGACATGTCCCAGGAGTTCCTGCACCGAACGCAGGTCTGCCCCGCGGTCCAGCATGTGCGTGGCAAAGGAGTGCCGCATCATATGCGGATGGACACTCTTCTGGATGGCGGCCCGTCCCAGATAACGGTTGATGCTTTTTCGGACACTGCGCGCCGAGAGCCTTCCGCCGGAACG
>JAAYZZ010000221.1 GCA_012514595.1 Elusimicrobiota bacterium | reverse complement strand
TGATTGAAATAGTCGAATTCGAACTCGTCCGTCGACCGGGCCGACCACAAGCGCAGCGTGTTCACGACCCCGTTCTTGTATCCGGGGATCGGGATATCATAAGGGACCGCCAGGACCGCCTCGGTCCCGACCCAGGGAGAGGCCACGTTCGAAGAACGATCGATCCGTCCGTAGAAATTCACCTTGACCACATACTCGGGCCGCGGGATCTCCCAGGGGTTGCCGTTACGCATCCACTCATCCGGAAGTTCGACCTGGGATCCATTGACGATCTTCTGGTTGAAGATCCCGTAATCATACCGGATCCCGTACCCATAGGCCGGGATCCCCAAAGTCGCCATGGAATCCAGAAAACAGGCGGCCAACCTTCCGAGGCCCCCGTTGCCCAATCCGGCGTCCATCTCGCAGGCCCGGATCTTGTCAAGACTGATATCCATCTCGGTCAGGGCAGACTCGATGTCCTTTTCCTTCCCGATATTGAACATGTAATTTCCCAAAAGGCGACCGATGAGGAACTCCATCGAAAGATAATAGACACGGCGCACATTCTCCGCATGATACCGGCTCTGGGTCTTCATCCAGTGGTCCACGATCCGGTGGCGGACCGTGAGGGCGAGCGCATGGAAATTGTCGAGATCGGTCGCGGTCCTCTGGTCCTTAGCGAGATAATGCCGGCGGATATCCTGGAGAGATCCCTTGATGTCTGCCTTGCTCAGGTCCACGCTGACAGTCGGCACGTTCTTTTTGTGCGTCATGGGCCCCCCGGGACAAAAAAGTCTGCGTTTTTAAATTCTTGAACAAAAATAACTTACACGCCAAACGTGTTATGGATTATAGTCAAGACCCGGATTACGTCAACATTTTTCTTTGGCAGGCCTTAAAAACAAATCGGATTACAACTATTTGGAAATAAACAGTTAGCGTTCGTGCAATTTTTTATTTCCAAGACACAAAAAAGCTCCGGGATTGTTGTCTGACAACACCGGAGCTCTTTGCTCTGTAACTTTTGATAATAAACAACTTGCGAGCTATTGGCCTCCTAACAAAATACAGCGCCGGTGGAGGCCGATGTCACAAAACGTGCATAGCGCCCCAGATACCCCTCTGTGATCTTGGGCGGCAATTTCTTCATGGTCTTCTTGCGCTTCTTGATCTCGGCACCAGTCAAATGGGCATGGATCTTTTTGGCAGGGATATCGATCGTGATCCGGTCACCTTCCTTTAAATAGGCGATCAGGCCCCCGGCTGCGGCCTCCGGAGAAATATGTCCGATACAGGGACCTCGCGTGCCGCCAGAGAACCGGCCGTCCGTGATCAAGGCCACGCTCTTATGAAGCCCCATGCCAACGATCGCGGATGTGGGAGACAGCATCTCGCGCATCCCGGGGCCCCCCGCAGGCCCCTCGTAGCGGATCACCACAACATCTCCGGCCTGGATCTTCTTGCCCAGAATCGCCGCCATGGCCTCTTCTTCCGAATTAAAGACTCGGGCCCGACCCGTGAACGTCAGCATCTCCGGCTCGACCGCCGCCTGCTTGACCACGCACCCATCCGGTGCCAGATTCCCGTGGAGAATGGCCAGCCCCCCCTCCCGATGCTCCGGCTCTTTGGGAGACTTGATCACATCCGGATCATAATATCGGACCCGGGACATGATCTTGTGGGTCGATATCCCGGAAACCGTCGGGAGGTCCTGGATATCCTTCCCGAGCATCCGCATCACGGCCGGGATCCCGCCGGCGTAGTGCAGGTCTTCCATGTACCACTTCCCCGCCGGATTCATGCTGCACAGATGCGGGGTGGTCCGGCTCAAACGGTCAAAATCGTGAAGCGTGATATCCGCCTTGGCTTCATGGGCAATGGCCATCAGATGCAAGGCCGTGTTCGAGGATCCGCCCAGGGCCATATCCACGCGCACGGCGTTCTCCAAAGAATTCTTGGTCACGATGTCGCGGGGCCGCACCCCTTTTTTCGCGAGAGCCACGACCCGCTGACCGCTCTCGTAGGCGATGCGAAGCTTGGCGGAAAGGACCGCCATCGTCGAGGCACAATAGGGAAGAGAGAGCCCCATGGCCTCGGTCAGACAGGCCATCGTGTTCGCCGTATACATCCCCTGGCACGACCCGCAGGTGGGACACGCCTCGGACTCCACCCGCCTGAACTCCTCATCGTCGATCAATCCGGCCTGAAGCTGCCCCACAGCCTCGAAGGTGTCCGTGATCAGGTTCAGCCGGCGCTTTTTGTGATGCCCGGTCATCATGGGCCCCGCGGTGACAACGATCGTCGGAATATTGAGACGAAGCGCCCCCATGATCATGCCGGGGGTGATCTTGTCGCAGTTCGTCAAAAGGATCAGCCCGTCGAAGGCGTTGGCCGCGGCCACGGACTCGACCACATCGGCGATGAGCTCTCTTGAAGGAAGAGAATATTTCATCCCCACATGTCCCATCGCGATCCCGTCACAAAGGGTCGGAACGCCGAAAATGAACGGAGCCCCTCCCCCATTCTCGACCCCGCGCTCGACGTAGCGCTCGAGCGTCCGCATCTGGGTATGTCCCGGAACGATATCCGTGAAGGAAGAGGCGATCCCGATGAAGGGACGATCCATGTGAGAATGATGCAGCCCCGTCGCGTAAAGGAGCCCGCGATTCGGC
>JAAYZZ010000220.1 GCA_012514595.1 Elusimicrobiota bacterium | reverse complement strand
TTGGAAAGACCACCCTCGCCAATATCATTGCCCACGAAATGGGCGCCCGCATCACCGTCACTTCAGGACCCGCGATCGAGAGGGCCGGGGACTTCATCGGGATCCTGACCAACCTCGAGAAAGGCGATATCCTTTTTATCGACGAGATCCACCGTCTCTCCAAGACCGTCGAGGAGTTCCTCTATCCCGCGATGGAGAATTTCAAGATCGATTTTGTGATCGACAAGGGGCCTTACGCCAAGACCATCAACTTCGATCTCAAACCCTTCACGCTGATCGGGGCCACGACCCGCAGCGGCCTTCTGGCCACACCGCTGCGCGACAGGTTCGGGATCTTTCATCATCTGGATTTCTATCCGCCTGAAGAGCTGGCGGTCATCATCGAGCGTTCGGCCCAAAAGCTCGGCGTCACCATGGAGAAAGGGGCGTCCCTTGAGATCGCCCGTCGCTCGCGGGGAACCCCGAGGGTGGCCAACCGTCTTTTGCGCCGGGTCCGGGACCTTGTCCAGGTCACGACCGGGGGACTGAAGGTCTCTTCTCTTCTTGTGGAAGAGGCCATGGAAAAGCTCAAGATCGACAGGCTCGGGCTCGACGAACTGGACCGAAAAATGCTTATCGCGATCCTGCGAAGTTTTTCCGGAGGCCCCGTGGGGATAGAGGCCCTGGCCGCGACGCTCAATGAAGAGGTCGATACGCTGGTCGATGTGGTCGAGCCCTATCTTCTCAAGATCGGACTTCTCCGCCGGACATCCAGGGGGCGGGAGATCGCTCCGGAGGCGAGGTCCCATCTGGGCCTTCCTTCAGCCCCCGAGAAGGAACAGGACCTTTTTAAAAGGATGGACGGATGACGGTCTTCAGGATATTTTGTCTTTCTTTTCTGTTCCTGCTCCTTGTTTTTCTTCCCCTTTCTTCCTTGTCTGCAAATGCCTCGCCCCGTTCCCGTCCTGTGCGCGTGGCGCTTCTCAAAGGCGCGGAACATTTCTCCGTTGCCGTGGACGGCCGTTACGAGATCCTGGATGGCAAGACGCGCCGCGTGCTCAAAAAGGGCGCCCGCCTGAAGAAATCTCTTGTCATGGTCAAGGGACGCGCGACCCGGATCGGCGAAGAATCTTTTCTGGAAGAGAGGGTCGTCCTGGAGCCCATGGACCGCATCCCGGTCCTGATCAACAACCGCCCCTACCGGGGAGACATCCTCATTATCCGTTCCCCGGAGGGACTCACGGCCATCAATTATGTGGACCTTGAACGTTATGTGCAGGGCGTTCTATATCGCGAGATCTCCGACAAGTGGCCGCTGGAGGCCATCAAGGCCCAGGCGGTCGCGACCCGCACCTATGCGATCTATTCCCAGCAAACTTATGCAGGCCGGGATTACGATGTGACGAGCGATGTCTACTCCCAGGTCTATGGGGGAAAGGCTGCGGAAAGATATCGCACGAACCTGGGCGTCAAAAGAACAAGGGGAGAGGTCCTGACCTACGGAGGGAAAATATTCCCGACATTCTTTCACGCGAATTCCGGCGGGATCACGGAGAGTGCCGCGGAATTGTGGACCATTGATCTGCCCCCCCTCAGGGGAGGCATCAGGTCGTCATTCTCCGTTGATTCTCCGCATTACCGCTGGAAAAGAAACCTTCGCCTGAAGGACATCCAGGACAAACTGAACGCCAAGGGATACTCGATCGGACTCATCAAAGAGATCTCCATCCAGGAACGCAATCCCAGTGGTCGCGTCCGCAGGATCCTTCTGACGTCCCGTGACGGCCAGACCCTTGAGCTCTCGGGAAAGGATTTCCGCCAGATCGTGGGGCCCGACATCCTCAAAAGCAATCTTTACGAGATCGAGATGCAAGGCTGGTATGTCGACTTCGTGGGGCACGGCTGGGGACACGGGGTCGGCCTCGACCAGTGGGGCGCCCGCAACATGGCCCGTGAACGATTCACCTATCAACAGATCCTGCAATTCTACTATCCCGGCTCCTCTCTGACCAAAGAGTGATATTTTTTGGATTTCCCTCTCTTCTTAAGATATACTTTAATTAATCGGAGGGGCCATGAGGAGCACATCCGCTTTTACGCTGATGGAGGTCATGATCACGGTCATTATGATCGGGGTTATCGCCACCTTGTCCCTACCCCGCTTGACAGGCCTTCTGGAAAAGGCCAGGGCTGAAAAAGCAACCAACAACCTCAAGTCCATCCACGCAGCCGAGAAGCGTTTTAAACTCGACGATCCTTTAGGGGAATATTTCCCCAAATCCTGCAACAACGCCGCAGCCGATACGCTCCAAGAGATCAATGCCGGGCTCGGACTTTCCACCCGTGACAGTGGATTCACCTATCGGATCAAAGCGACAGGCCTCTGTTCCGGAAGCCCTGCCTCGCGGAGATCCCTGAATTACACGATCACGGCCGAACGGACCGCAGAAGGGCCCTGTGCCGGGAAGGTCATCACCATGACGGAAGAGGGGGGAGAGCCGTCTTCGGATGATTGCAGTATCTGGTAAGAAAGGCGGATCGTCAAAATGCGCACAGTTCTGTTCTTCATCTTTCTTATAGCCATCCTGATCCCGGCGCAAGCCCTGGCTGTGCAGCAGCAAATGACCTATCTCCCGCGGGACGAGGAGATCGCCCATGTCGAGGAGAACTATTCGAATTATGTCTTAAGGCAGACCTCTTGCAATGTGATCGATGAGCTGAGCAATAAGTCCAGCCGTTGTTATGCCTGTCTTCAGGCCCGACAGACGTGCCCCGACTGCTGCCTCCGGTTCTCCTCCGATGGAACAGCCCTGGCCTCGGAGTGCTCTTCTGCGCTGACAGAATATACGCCCGTTCCGGCCCTTTTTCCTTCAAAAACTCAAAATCCTCCCGAGACAGACACCTGTTTTTCCGAAGTCTGGGGTCTTTTTCTTGAGAACCCTGGACAGTTCTGTCTCAACGGCCAAGACCAGGTTCCTTTTCCCTGTCAACAGCTTGGTTGCCTGGGTGTCCAGGCCGATTCGCCCGAGACCATCAAAGCCCGTCCCAAGACCACTTCTGGCGCGCACTGTTGGGCCGGGCACATCGACAATGGTCAGCAATCCTGGATCTGCGATACGGATAGTCTGACCGATCCCCACCCTGATATCGAGAACCAGGACCCCGCCCTAGAATATGCCGATCTGTCCTGCCGGGACCTCGGACCGCTCTTTGATATCGTGCCCGTGAATTGTTGGGGGTCCGGGGGTGGACAAGGAAACCAGGCGAATACATCACAACAGAATTCGGGCGGAGGGCCCGGGGGAGGCTCTTGCTACAAATACTCTTTTAAGAACGATGTCCTGGATTGTATCCGATCGTGTGTCGACCAGGCAAAACGGTACAGCCTCTATCAAAAATCCCGTCAATGCTGTCTGGATGTCTTCACCTGTTCGCAGATGGACCCGCCGGGATATCCCATGAACTGCTCAGCCGAGACCTCGTGTGCCACACGCGTCGATTGGCCCGAATGTGCCCTGGGTGCCGACGCAGAGCTCTGCTGCGACAATCCGTCCCTAACCTCTCAAACCTGCGAAGGATACCAGCGGCAGATCCAGGATTGTATGGATGTGACCACAGGAAAATGCACGTCATGCTTCAGGGAATTCGGTCCGAACGGAAAGAAACTGACCTACGAATTCTTTGCCCGCAGCAATGAACGCATCCTGATCCTTCCCCAGATCAACATGACGCCGGAATTCATCCGAAAGACCGGTACGGGAGGCTGTCC
>JAAYZZ010000025.1 GCA_012514595.1 Elusimicrobiota bacterium | reverse complement strand
TTTTCCAGTATCGTTTTCCCGAACGGTCCGAACTCAAAGGGCATAATTTCGGGAATCTGTTCTTGACGGCCTTGTACGAGGTCGCCAATCGCGATTTCAATCTGGCGGTGGAATTGACCAGCAAGGTCCTGGCGATCCGCGGGCGCGTGATCCCATCCACCGTCGAGAATGTCCATCTGGTCGCGGAATATAAAGATGGGAGCAGGACCCAGGGAGAGGCCAGGATCCCGCGGTCCGGGGTTGCGATCGGGCGTCTTTTCCTGACACCTGAGAATGCGCGTCCCACAAATGACGCCCTTGAGGCTATCAAGGATGCGGATATTATCATCCTGGGGCCTGGAAGCCTTTATACGAGCGTTCTCCCGAACCTGATCATCAACGGGATCGGAGACGCGATCCGCGCCTCATCGGCTTTTCGGATCTATGTCTGCAATGTGATGACCCAGATGGGGGAAACGGAGGGCTTCAGCGCTTCGGACCACCTCAAGGTCCTCATCGAACATGCCGGAGAGGGGATTGTGGATGCGGTCCTGGTGAACGCGGCCGAGATCTCGGCGGCAGATGCGTTGGAGCGGTATAAACAGGAGAACTCGTTCCCGGTCCTTCCGGATATCAAGACCATTGAAGAGATGGGATGCCGGGTTTTCTCCGAGGACATCGTCGGGGTCAGGGACTATGTCCGGCACGATTCCGCAAAATTGACGCAGGCCCTGATCAAGGTCATTGAACAGAACCGTCTCATCAGGAGATAGCAGGCCCTCATGGCAAAGATCGAGAAGACCATCATTGTCCGCAGTCGCCAGGGGCTTCATGCCCGCCCTGCAGCTATGTTCGTTCAGATCGCCAACAAATATGACGCCCAGGTCTCGGTGCGCCGCGGCGGCGAGAATGAGGTGGTGAACGGCAAGTCCATTATGGCCATTCTCATGTTGGGTGCGGATTGCGGGAGCCAGCTAGTCCTGATGGTCGACGGCCCGGATTCAGAAAAGGCCATTGAAGAACTGGAGGTCTTTCTTGCCCAAGAAGAGTGATCCAGAGATCGTGATCAAAGGGATCCCGGCAGCTCCCGGGGTCGCGATGGGGCCTGCCTTTCTTTTGGACCAGCAGGATTTTATCGTCCCTCACCGTTCGATCACCAGCCAGGAGGTTGCGGTCGAGGTCGCACGGTTTGAGGAGGCCATTACCCACACCAAGGCCGAGATCGCGGATATCAAGGACAAGATCATGGGCCATGTGGGAGGGCCGGACGCCCAGATCTTCGATGCCCATCTCCTCGTCCTTGAGGATGTCATGCTCATCGATGAGGTGAGAAAAAGCATTGCCCGTGACAAGATCTGTGCAGAGTCTGCTTTCTCTAAGGTCCTTAAGAGATACGTGGAGATCTTCGACTCGATTGCGGATGAGTATATCAAGGAGCGTTCCGCGGATGTGTCCGATATCGGACGCCGTGTCCTCAAGCATCTGATGGGGGAATCCCGGCTTCACGATTTCGAGTCGTTCCTCGGGGATATCGTTATCGTCGCCCACGACATTTCTCCGTCAGAAGCGGTTACGATGTATAACAAAAGGGTCCTCGGATTCGTGACGGACGTCGGAGGGCGCACCGCCCACACGGCGATCATCGCCAAATCCCTCGGGGTCCCCGCCGTCCTGGGGCTTAAGGATGCGACCCTCCGGATCGCCAATCAGGATTTTATCATTGTCGATGGCCGCAAGGGCGTTGTGATCATAAACCCAGAGAAGGAGACGCGGCTTCTTTACGAAAAGGAGCGCTTGCGTCTGGCCCGGATCGATCAGGAGACCATGAGCCTTCGCGAGCTTCCGGCCGAGACCTTGGACGGCCGACGGCTGGCGATCCTGGCGAACTTTGAGCTCCATGGGGAGATTCCCGGGGTCAAGAAGACCGGGGCCGAGGGGATCGGACTTTATCGGACTGAATTCTTTTACATGAACCGGCTCGACCTTCCTAGCGAGGAGGAGCAGTACCAGGCGTATCGTAAGATCGCCGAGGAAATGGCACCCAACCCCGTCATCATCCGCACACTCGACCTCGGAGGGGACAAGTTCCTTTCCGCGATCCAGCTTCCCCGGGAGATGACCCCTTTTCTGGGGGCGCGGGCGATCCGCTTGTGTCTTGACGAGCCGGATGT
>JAAYZZ010000219.1 GCA_012514595.1 Elusimicrobiota bacterium | reverse complement strand
GCTTCATGATCCAGGGCGGGGACCCGACGGGAACCGGGCGGGGCGGGGAAAGTCTTTGGGGGTATGATTTCGAGGACGAGACGAGCCCGAAGGTGAAATTCGACAAAAAGGGTCTTCTGGCCATGGCCAACCGCGGGCCTTCGACGAACGGAAGCCAGTTCTTCATAACGGTGGCGCCGACCCCCTGGCTTCAGGGCAAGCACACCATCTTTGGCGAAGTGGTCCGGGGGTATGATGTCGTCGAGAAGATCGAGACAACGCCCAAAGGGCCCGGGGATCGTCCGATCCAGGATCAAAAGATCATCCGTGCTTATCTAAAGTAGTTTAAATAGACCCCCGGCCTTGCGAGTATCAAAGGTCGGGGGTTTTTTCTGTCTTCAAGCCTTCTCAGGATTTTCCATGAGGAAGCGTTGCAGACGCTCCACGGCACCCTCGAGGGTCTCTATTTTCATCAGGCCCATTCGGGCGGGTCTGAACGAGGGGACGTTGCGGAAATATCCGGCGTAATGTTTCCGGAATGTCAGGACCGGGTTGCGGCATTCCTTGTGCGCGCAGACCGATCTTAGGTGTTCCACGGCGAGGGCGGTCCTCTCGGCGAGGGACGGCTCGGGGAGCGGAGAGCCGGTCTTTAGAAAATGTTTGATCTCCCGGAAGATCCACGGATTCGCCGTGGCCCCGCGGCCGATCATGACCCCGTCGCATCCGATGTCAAAGAGGGCCTTGGCATCTTGAGGGGAGACGACATCTCCGTTTCCGATCAGGGGGATCGAGACCGCCTTTCGGACCTTCTCCAGCCATGACCAGTCGGCGCGGCCTTTATACCCCTGGGCGCGTGTCCGGCAATGCACCGTGAGCATCTTGGCCCCTGCCGCCTCGACCATTTTTGCGGCCTCCAGGATGACGATGCTTTTTTCGTCCCATCCCAGGCGGGTCTTGACCGTGACCGGAAGGTGGGTCGCCTCGACCGTGGCGCGGACGATGGACTCAAAGAGGGGGAGGTCTTTGAGAAGTCCGGCGCCTTCGAAACGCGCGCAGTGGTTCTTGACCCAGCATCCCGCGTTGATGTCAATGAAGTCCGGCCTCAGGGATTCGACGACCCTCGCCGCCTCGGCCATGGACTGGGGGCGTGAGCCGAAGATCTGGATCCCGGCCGGACGTTCCTCGTCGGAGATCCTGGCTTTCTTCAGGGCTTTCTTGATCTGACGGATCAGGGCTTCCGCCGCCGTGAATTCCGTCATGGTCACATCCGCGCCCAATCCCTTGGCCACAAGACGGAAGGAAAGGTCCGTGACGTTTTCCATCGGGGCCAAGATGAGAGGCTTCTGGAGAGAGAGATCGCCGATCTGCATGGCAGGGATTATAGGGGAAAAGTGAGACCTGAAAAGTGAAAAGTGAAAAGGCGAAGGAGGGATGGTATACTCTGGCCATGTCGCGAAGCATTTCTTTCTATACCGTAGGGTGCCGGCTCAACCAGTCGGAGACGGCCCTTCTTGAGAGCCTCTGCCGTGAGGCGGGATTCACTGTGGTGGGTCCGCTTACGCCTGCCGATATCTTTGTTGCCAATTCCTGCACCGTGACATCCCGAGGGGATTCTGATACCCGCCGGGCTGTTCTTCGGGCTGTCCGCCTCAATCCCAAGGTCCGTGTGGCCGTGATCGGGTGCCAGGCCCAGGTCCAGAGGGAAGAGCTTTTGTCCTGGCCCAATGTCCGTTGGGTCATCGGAACAGAGAAAAAAATGTCCCTCCTCGATATTCTCCGGGAAGGGGAAGAGGGCCTGTTGGCTCCTGCGGTCTTACGCCGCCCTTTTGTTCTCCCCATTTCTGTCTCTTCCGGCGCGCGCGTGCGGGCGCATCTCAAGATCCAGGACGGGTGTGACAATTCTTGCGCCTACTGTGAGATCCCCTTTGCCCGTGGGCCCTCGCGGTCCCGTCAGTTCGACAATTTGATGCGCGAGGCAAAGGCCCTTGTTCAGGCCGGGCACAGGGAGATCGTGATCACGGGCGTCAATATCGGGGACTATTCTCATGAGGGCAGAGG
>JAAYZZ010000024.1 GCA_012514595.1 Elusimicrobiota bacterium | reverse complement strand
TGATGCCCGCCATGTACACAAAGATCGCGCTTCCAATGAGCAGGGTCATCAGAACGATCGAGATCAAAATCTCGATCAGGGTCAGGGCCCGGATATCCCTCATGAGCGGTTTGTCACCAGTGTTGTCAGGGCCAATTCCAATGTCGCCCCCTCAAAATCCCAGTCCACGGTCACAGTGACCTGCTTGGGGTCTGTGCCCGTGACCTCCACTTCACGATAGTACGCGGCAAAGGGCGCATCGAGAACGGCCCTTGCCTCCGCCGCGACCGAGGCAAAGGCCGTGTTCCGGACAGCCTCGATCTTTTCCTGGGCCAGGCCGAGGGCGATCACGCGGCGGTCAATGCTCTTGTCCGCGCGGATCCCTTCAGCCATGGCCCAAATAAGAGGAACAACCCCCATCGCCAGAAGGACGATGGTGATCAGCAGTTCCAATAATGTGAAACCGCCAGACGTCTTTGTCTTCATCAGGAAAACAGCTGGTTAACAGCCACTGCCATTTGTGACGCAAAGATCGTCGGCGCTTTTCGTCACGGCGCCCGCAGCGCTGATCTCAGTAACCCCGCCAGCCCCGTCAAAGCCAACAGAGCTGATGACGTAATAAACGCCGTTGTCGCTCAAAATATAATCGTACTCGGTAGACCCGGCCGCCACGAACGGATCGTACATGACCGCATCGACCATTTTAGGCGTTGCGCCTCCCAGATCATCCGTATAAAGCTGTGTCGTCGTTCCGGGATAGGCCCCCGTATTGTTCTTGAAGGACTCGACAGCCGCCTGCAGGATCTTCAGCTCCGCCTTGGCCTTGGCCTTGTTGGCCTCATCCCGGAACCCCTTCATGCGCGGCACCGCGATCCCCGCCAGGATCAGGATGATGGTGATGACCACCAGAATTTCAACCAATGTGAACCCCTTTTTCATACCCTCGTCTCCTTTCATAATTTAAACAAAACCATTCTTTTTTGTTTTTCGTTAACACCCGGACCCGTTCGTCACACAAAGATCATCCGCTTCCTTGCCCTGAACCTCGCCCGACGCATTGATGCCGCTGATCCCCAAGACGCCCCCCGCCCCCGCAGAGGCGATCACATAATAATTCCCGTTAGTATAAAACCCGTAATGCTCCCCAGGCCGGAAGGGGTCGGAAAGGGCGGCGGTCAACAGTCGCGGCGTCGCGCCTGTAAGGGTCGCATGAATATCCGCAGGCAGTGCGCTGTTGTTCACAGCGTAAGACTCCACGGCGGCCTTAAGGACATTAAGTTCGGCATTGGCCTTGGCCTTGTTGGCCTCGTCCTGGTACCCCTTCATGCGCGGCACCGCGATCCCCACCAGGACCAGGATGACCGTAAGCACAACAATGAGCTCGACAACAGTGAAGGCCTTTCTCACGCTTCCCTCGCTTCCATACTGCTTGTCCCTACCTCGAGATCGTCTTGATCATATCAAACATGGGCAAAAGAACAGAGGCCATCATGGTACCCACCACAACTCCCAGGATCGAGATGAACGAGGGTTCAATATAACTCAACAGCTCCTTGACCGAAAAATCCACCCGGCTCTCATAGAAGTCCGCGACCTTGGAGAACATCGCGGACATGGCCCCCGACTCCTCCCCATTGGAGATCATATACACCACATCCCGCGGGAACTCTCGATGCGCCATCAGGGCCCGGTGGACGCCCTGCCCCTTTTCAGCGCTATCATAAACCTCTTGGGTGATATTAGCAAACACACTATTATCTAAAACATCCTTAAGAATAACAAGGGATTGCAGCAAAGGAACTCCCGCATGAAGGAGCGCGCCTATGGTACGCGTGAACCGGCCCACCAGGACATCGCGTACCAGCGGTCCGATGAGGGGGATTCTGAGAACAAGCCATCCCCAAAGATCCCTGCCTTTCTGTGTCGAAAACCCGACTTTGAAGACGGTAATCGCCGCCCCGAAAAAGAACATCAGCAGGAACAAGTATTTCTTGATAAAAAGACCGGTCGCATAAACGATCTTCGTCGGGACAGGAAGCTCCACACCAGAACGCAGAAAGATCTCAACGAACTGCGGCAGCACGAATGTCACGATCACGATAATAACGACCGTTCCCGCGACCGCCAGGATCGCGGGATAGACCATGGCCCCTCGGAGTTTCTGCCGCAACACTTCCTGCTGCTCCATATAGGAGGCCATGTCCTTGAGGACATCGTGCATGGTCCCCGACATCTCCCCGACGCGCACCATACTGACAAAGAGCCGTGAAAAGATCCTCGGATATCGTGCCAGACCATCGGCGAAAGACGCGCCTTCGGCGACCATCTTCGCCGCCTCCCGCACCGCATCGCGGAGGGTAGGATTGGCGATCTGCTCTGCCAGGACCTGAAGCGCCCCCATCAGGGGAACACCGGCGCTGATCATACTGGAAAGGTTCGTGCACAGGACCAGCATGTCGCGGAGCTGGACCGGCGGGGCGGTCCACTTCTCGATCCGACGGGCCAGCCTTTTGCCAATCATCATCCGCGCCGGGCGCTCCTTCGGCATCACCCCGCCCAGAGAGATCCTGACCGGCGTATATCCCCGACCGCGCAGCGCCCGGATCAATCCGGTCTCGGTCTCGGCCTCCAGAACGCCGATGACCAGCTGTCCTCGGGGATCTCTCGCTCTGTAGGTATAGACAGCCATGGCCCTGATCCGGAACGGTTATTCGTCCTGCGTCACGCGAACGACCTCCTCGCGCGTCGTGATCCCCTGCTCAACCCTGGACAATCCATTGTCCCGCAGGCTCTGCATGCCGGAGGAGACCGCCGCCCTGTGGACCTCCTCCGTCGAGGCCTTGCGCTGGACCAGCTCGCGGAACTTCTCATCAAAGATCAAAAGCTCATAGATCCCCGAACGCCCCTTGTATCCGGTCTTTTGGCAGGCCTGACAGCCCTTGCCGCCGCATTCACGGCAGATGAGTCGCACCAGACGCTGGGCCATGACCCCGATGATCGAGGAAGATAAAAGGAACGGCTCAACCCCGATATCCAAAAGACGCGTGATGGCGCCGGCCGCATTGTTCGTATGCAGCGTGGCCAGGACCAGGTGGCCGGTGAGCGCGGCCTGGATCGCGATCTGCGCGGTCTCGGTATCACGGATCTCTCCGATCATCACAATGTCCGGATCCTGGCGGAGGATCGCCCGCAGTCCTTTGGCAAAGGTGAGGTCCACTTTGGCATCGACCTGGGTCTGCCGGATGCCGGGTAAATGATATTCGACCGGGTCCTCGATCGTGACGATCGACTTGTCAGGGGTATTGATCGTGCCGATCGAGGAATACAGCGTGGTTGTCTTTCCGCTCCCCGTCGGACCCGTGACCAGGATGATGCCATTGGGACGCCTCAACAGTGCACGATATTTTTCCAGGGTCGCCCCGTCCATCCCGATCTGGTCCAGCCCGATCCGGATATTGCCGGTGTCCAGAAGACGCATGACCACATTCTCCCCGTACACCGTCGGGAGAACAGAGACGCGCACATCGATACGGCGCTGCTCGATCTGCATCTGGATCCGGCCGTCCTGGGGCTTGCGTTTCTCGGCGATATCCATGTTCGCCATGATCTTGAGACGCGAGGTGATGGCCTCCCTCACCTGCTTGGGCGGAGGGGCCTGGCGATGCAGGATCCCATCGATCCTGAAACGGACCTCCAGGGACTCCTCTTCCGGCTCAAGATGGACATCCGAGGCCCCCTCGGTGACGGCCTTGGCCAGCATCATGTTGACGAACCGAACGACGGGGTGTTCGTCCCCCGCATCCTTCAGATCAAAGACATCAACCGCGGTATCCATCGAGAAAGTAGGCGTCTCCTGCTTGTTCAGGGTCTCAATGACAACGGCCATGTCGGCCTTCTCGACATAGATATCCTCGAGCGCCTTCTCGACCTCTTCCTCGGTCGCCACCCCCGGGTCCACGGTCATCCCGGTCTTGAGCGCGATCTCATCGATGACATGGACATTGAAAATATCCACCATCGCGCAAGTGAGCGTATTGGCGATCTTGAGAACCGGGATCACATTGTGCTTCCGCGCGAGCTCCTCCGGGATCAGCGTCGCGATCGCCTTATCAATGATCATGTTGCCGAGCTCCATCCGGGGAACCCCGGCCTGCTCGGCGATGATGTCGGCCAACTGATCGGCGGTGACCAGCCGCATCCGGGGCAGGATCCGAAAAAGGCTGTCGCCGGTGCGCTGCTCTTCGGACAGCACGCTTTCGAGCTGCTCGGCGGTAAGGACCTTCTGTTTGAGAAGGATCTCGCCGATCTTTTTTCGTCCGTATCTCTGCATCATTATCGTCAAAAACCCCTGACCTTGACAGCGCGCCGGAATCTGTGCGAACCGCTTACTGCTCTTGGGGATCACCCCGTCGAGAATGACGGGGTTCGGCCCACGGCCTTGACCATCATGCCCCTCCTCCCGGACACCTCAACCCGATACGGGCGGAGGCTCTTCCAGACCCAGGAGCTTCCGTACGGCAGAAGAGATCTCGGCCATGTTGAGCGGCTTGTTCACAAAAACATTCGCGCCCAGCTCCTCGCTCAACTGCTGTGTGGCACGATCAGCGCTGGCCGTCGCCATGATGATCGGAATATCCTTAAATCTTTTATCGCTCTTGAGCATGGCACAGACCTTGAGCCCGTCCATCTTTGGCATCATCCGGTCCAGGACGATCAGGTCGGGCCTCGTCTGCCGTACTGCGGCCAGGGCCGCAAGCCCGTCAAAAGCCGAGACGACCTCAAAACCCATGCCTTCGAAATGTTTCGTCAGGATGAGAACCGTTCCACGCTCATCATCCACGACAAGGACTTTTTTCTTTGTGTTGTCCAGAGACGCTCGGGGGGTATCCATACTAATTCCTCTCCGTTCCCTCCGGCACGGACATGGCAGGGAGGGTGATCTCCGCACAGGACCGGGCGATCTTCTCAGCGGCCCCGAGATAGGGACTTTCGGGAAACCCTCGACGGAGGGATGTCAAGATCTCCTGCGCGGCCTGACACTTGTCGAACTCGCGAACATAGATCATGATCATCTTGTAAAGACAATAGTCGGCACGGCCCGCCTGCGGATACTGGTCATAGATCATCTTGTACGTCTTCAGGAGCTCCGCATTCAGGTACAGACTGTCCGAGGGCTTGGCCACCAGGTCCCTCTCCAGGCTGTCGGCATAGCCCAGCAACCCTGACAGAAGGTCCTGATCGACGTTCTTCTGGATGTCCACAAAGACCTCCGAAGGGGCCTCCTGCAGATACGGCTTATCCGGTGAGCTCCGGATGATGTGCGGCGTGATGAACACCATCAATTCGGACTGGTCATCCTGATTCTCTGTCCTGCGGAACAGCCGTCCCACAAGCGGGATCGACCGCAGGCCCGGAACCCCGTTATCCTGGTCATTCTTCGTCTTGGAGATGAGCCCGCCAATAATGATCGTCTCGTTGTCTCTCACCCGGATCGTGGCATCCGCCTCCCGCGTCGTGGTCTGCGGATTGTCGTCCACGAACTTAACGAACGAGGACACCTCCGGATGGATCTTCATCGTGATCCAGCCATCCGAAGAGACCAGGGGCGTCACCTTGAGCGTGGTCCCGACCTCCAGAAACTTCGTCTCCGTCGTAGTCGTTGTATTCCCGGTCCCAGCCGTGATCGTCGAGGACGCGGATGTGTAGGGGATGCGGTCGCCGATGATGATCCGGGCTTCCAGACCGCTCAATGTCGCGATCGAGGGAGAGGCCAGGATCCGGGCCCGGCTTTGCGCGATCAGGGCGTCGATCGTGACGCTCGCGTCAAGATGCTTGAAGCTCGGCGAGAGGGCCAGCTGTCCCCCGTCGCTCTGCTTGGTCGAAGACCCGGTCTGAAGACCGATGGTCCCCAGATGCCCTCTGGGGGCGGTGTATGTCGCGCTGATTTCGGTCCCGATCTTTCTCATGTCCGTCGTCTTGATGTCCACAAGACGCGCCTCGATGAGAACCTGCAGGGGCGGCTGGTCCACTTCCTCCGCCAGGGCCTTCACCTTCTGGAGGTTCTCCGCAAAATCCATGAAGATCAGACTATTCGTTGACTCGTTCACCTGGACATCCCCGCGACTCGACAGGACCTTCACGAAAAGATCCTTGGCCTCCTTCGCATATAAATACTTGAGCGTCACAACCTCGATCGCCAGGGCGGCCTCGGCATTCGAAGTGATATAAACGATGTTCTTCTGACGAGAAAATTGATATCCGTTCAGCTCGAGGATCGCCTTGAGACCGTCATCAATAGTGACGTCCTTGAGCTGGGCCGAGACCTTGCCCGTGACCTTCTCGGAGATCACCATGTTGAGATCATACGAATAGGCGATGGACTTGAGGACCAACGGGAGGTCCGCATTCGTATAATCAAGGGACATGCGCAGGGAATCAGGGTCCACAGAAACCGCCGTTGAAGGGGCCTGTGAGGCCGGAATGCCCGTCCCGGCTCCTGGAGTCTGCCCAGAGACCGGCAGGGCCACAAAGGAAAGCATCAGAAAGAAAACGAGGAAACGCCGCATTCGCCTCCGGATCCCAAAAACAATGACTTTTTCGATCGCAGTCTTTTGAAAGAAGATTCCCAGTATCTCTTCTATCAGTTTAAATAAAACCCTTCTTTGAACAACTATTTTTATGACTTTGTTAAAAATAACCTTCCTCCAAAAAAGAAAAGCCCCTGATAAGAATCAGGGATTGCCCACAAGACACTATCACGGCGTTAAAACATGTCTCAGCATGAACCAAAAATGGCTGGCGCCTCCCGCCAAAACAAAAAGATGCCAAATTTCATGGGCCCCAAAGGTCTCGTTAGATTGAAGTCCCTTCATGTTGAGAACGACCGTTCCCAAGGTAAAAAAAAGACCTCCGGCCAACAGCCAG
The DNA here is from genome assembly GCA_012514595.1 of Elusimicrobiota bacterium. Lineage (GTDB taxonomy): Bacteria > Omnitrophota > Gorgyraeia > Zapsychrales > Fredricksoniimonadaceae > JAAYZZ01. The sequence continues at coordinate 7,849 of JAAYZZ010000024.1, read as the reverse complement.
AAGATCCCGCCACCGGAAATGGCGTGCACCAGAGGGCTCCAGGCGATCACAATGAGCCATCCCATCAGAAGATACGAACCAAACAAAAACGCGACGAGCCAAGGTCTGGGGGTACGGAACGTCAATTTGAGGACGATGCCGGCGATCGCCAAGGCCCAATTCACTCCGAACAAACTCCATCCCCAGCCCCCGCGCAAAACCACAAGGCAAAGCGGCGTGTAGGTCCCCGCGATCAGAAAATAGATCATGGCATGATCGATCTGCTCGAGGGTCCTGTGCGCAGCTCTGGAAACGTTCAACGAGTGATAGATCGTGCTCACTGCCCAGAGAGCGACGAGGCTGGTGCCATAGATAGAGAACGACACGACATGCCATGTCGAGCCTTCCGTGGCTGCACGGCATACAAGAAAAACAGCGCCAACAATAGACATGGCCGTGGCGACAATGCCGATCAGCGTACGGACAGGATGCTGCAGATTCATACGGGCTTATTATAACAAAACCCCCTGCAATAATTGATATCGCAGAGGGTTAAAAAACTGACCCGTTAGGATTCGAACCTAAACTAAATGATCCAGAGTCATTTGTGCTACCGTTACACCACGGGTCAATATCTGTTGCTGTCCAGAAGGGGTCAATATACCGACAAGACCCCTGTCTGTCAAAATAAAAACCGGCCGCTAGTCCCGAAATGTTTTTTTGAGCCTTGCGATGGTCCGCGTCTTTCCCAGGACCGCCATGGTCTCAAAAAGTCCGGGGCCCACCGTATCGCCGGTCAAGGCCACCCGCACCGGATGCACCAGGTCCCCGGTCTTGAGCCCCTTCTCGTTCGCAAAGGTCCGGAACGCGGCCTCCGCCGAGGCGATATCAAAAGCCTCCACGGCCTCCAGTCTTTCCGCAAGCGCCTCCAGGACAGGCGCAAGCTCCGCTTTCAGATGTTCCTGTCTCACCTGCGGTGATATCACAATATCGTCGGAAAAAAGATATTTGGCCCGCTCCACAAAATCCCACAAGGTCGACATCCGGCTTTTATAAAGCCCCACGACCCTTTCCAACCAGACGCGGTCCACGGCCGAATCCACGAGCCCCTCCCCTGTCAGGATCGGAACGAGCAGGTCCGTGATCCGTCCCGTATCCGCCGCCTTGATGTACTGGGCATTGATCCATCTCAACTTTTCCATGTTGAACTGCGCGGCCGCCTTGTTGACCTTCTTGATCGAGAACTTTGCGCACGCGCTCTTGAGCGGCAGGATCTCCTCATTGCCCGGAGACCAGCCCAGAAGCATCAGATAATTTACCAGCGCCTCGGGAAGAAAGCCCATCTTTTTATAATCCGTCACTGCGGTGGCACCATGACGTTTGGACATCTTGGCGCCGTCCTCCCCCATGATCATGGGCAGATGAGCGAATTTCGGGATCCTGTCCCCATACCCGAGCGCTTCATACATTAAAACCTGTTTGGGCGTATTGGTCAGATGGTCCTCGCCGCGGATCACATGCGTGATCCCCATCAAGGCGTCATCCACAACACACGCAAAACTGTACGTCGGAGCGCCGTCCGCCTTCATCAGGACCTCGTCCCTTAATTGGCCCTCCTCCCAGACAACGCCATCTTCTGCCTGCGGCGCATAGAGGAACATGATGTCGAACATCACACGGCCGCGGATCAAGTCGTCGACAGCGACCTGCTTATGCGTCCGTCGTTGATGAAGCGCTTTGATATTCAGAAATACCGCACCGTCCTACTTATAAGCCACCTCGTCGCCTTGACTCAAAAGCCTCTCGACATGTTCTCGATAGATCCCGAATCGATCGCTTTGCTTATACAGCTCATCCCAGGACAACCCCAGCCAGCGCATGCTGTCCATGATCTCTTTTTCATACTCCGGCCTGGAGCGCTCGAGATCGGTATCCTCGATGCGGAGCACGAACTGCCCGCCCTGGGCGCGCGCATACATCCAGTTAAAGAGCGCGGTACGCGCCCCCCCGATATGGAGATTTCCCGTCGGGCTTGGAGCAAAACGGACCTTGACCATATTATGAGATCTTCGCTTTCTGTAACCCTTTGACCAGGTGTTCCACGGCCCGGGCGATCCGGCCGCGATCCTCATCGACCATGTCCACGAACTCGATCCCCAGATCATAAAAAGACGGCTTCTCCGCCTCCACCGCCTTGCGCCGGACGACCCAGACGATCTTGGCCCGACAGGAAATCTGCTCCTCCCCATCCATCAGGTCGATCTCGATGCTGATCGGCGCAAAGAGCTCAAACGCCCTTTTCACGATGACCGCCACTCCTCCGACGCTGATGTTCTCCGTGTGCGTCAGGATCGCCTCTTCCGGCCTCCCCTCTTCACGGATCTTGATCAGACAGGGATACTTCACGCGCGGGAACCGTCGCCGGTTCAATCCTTCCCAAGCCATGGCAGCCTCCTTGATCGATCGGCCCTTCCTCACCTTATAATCGCGATTCTCTAGGCCCTCTGAACACGCTGGATCGAGCGGGCCTTCCCCGTTCCCTCATCCAGATCGACAATGGCCCCGCAAAGCGTCCCCGGAGCGCTGGCAATCTCAAACCGGCACGGCAGTCCCGTGGTGTAGCGGTCGAGGATCAGCTCTTTTTTCTGGCCAATGACGGAATCATAGGGACCGGTCATCCCGGCATCGGTCAGATATGCGGTCCCGCCGGGAAGAACCCGTTCGTCCGCGGTCTGGATATGCGTATGGGTGCCCAGAACGGCCGAGACCCGCCCGTCGGCATGCCAGCCCATGGCCACCTTTTCGCTCGTAGCCTCGGCATGGAAATCCACAATGATGTGCGGCGTCTTCTGACGCATCTCGGCGAGAATCGTATCAAGAACACGGAAGGGGCAGTCGGAAGAATATTTGATGAAGGTCCTTCCCAAAAGCATGACAACCCCCAGGAGGATCCCCCCCGGAGCTTCCACAAGACACGACCCGTGCCCCGGCGCCATCGGCGCACAGTTAGCGGGCCTGAGGATCCTCTCCTCCTGGTCGAGATACGGATAGAGTTCCCGGCGGTCCCAGACGTGATCCCCCAGCGTCATCACATCACAACCTGACAGAAAGATCTCGCGGGCGATCTTCTCCGTGATCCCGGAACCGCCCGCCGCATTCTCGGCGTTGGCGATGACAAAGTCCACCTCACGAGACGCCTTCATCGCAGGGACAAGCCTGGCGAAGACCTCGCGGCCGGGATTTCCGACAATATCTCCGACGAAGAGAACTTTCATAGCACGAAAAGCCACAAGGTCACAAGGCCACACAAGATTTCATGTGACATTGTGACTTTGTGTCCTCTTCTTTTTTATTTCGCCACCTCTATGGCCCTTGTCTCGCGCACGACCATGACCTTGATCTGCCCGGGATACTCCATCTCGCCCTCAATCTTGGTGCGGATATCCCTCGCCAGGACGACCGACTCATCGTCATTGATCCGCGCCGGATCGACGAGGATCCGGACCTCGCGACCTGCCTGAAGCGCGTAGACCTTGTCGACCCCCTTGAAGGACGTCGCGATCCGTTCCAGATTCTCCAGGCGCTTGATGTAGTTCTCGAGGGACTCGGCCCGTGCCCCCGGACGGGAGGCGCTCACCGTGTCCGCAATGCACACCAGGGTCCCATAGACGGAATTGACCTCGACCTCGCTGTGATGGGACTCGACCGCCCGGGCGATCACCTCGGACTCCCCGAACTTGCGCGCCAGGCGCGCGCCTACGATCGCATGCGTCCCTTCTTCCTGCTCGTCGGAAACAACCTTGCCGATGTCGTGCAGGATCCCGGCACGCTTGGCGATCTGAGGGTCGAGCCCGAGCTGATGGGCGATGATCCCCGACAGCCGCGCCACTTCCTTGGTGTGCTGCAGCGCATTCTGGCCAAAGCTGGTACGGTACTTCAACCGGCCGATGAGCTTGACCAGTTCGGGATGCATGTTGTGGATCCCCAAATCAAAGACCGCGTTCTCGCCCTCCTGCTTGATCTTCTGGTCGAGGTCCTTCTTGGCCTTTTCCACGACCTCCTCGATGCGCCCGGGGTGGATCCTGCCGTCGGAGATCAGGCTTTCAAGCGCCATACGGGCGACCTCCCGACGGACCATGTCGAACCCGGAGATCGTGACCGCCTCCGGCGTATCGTCGATGATGACATCGACCCCGGTGGCCTGCTCGAGCGCGCGGATATTGCGCCCCTCGCGGCCGATGATGCGCCCCTTCATCTCATCCGAGGGGAGCGCCACAACGCTCACCGTGTTCTCGGCGGCATGGTCAGAGGCGCAGCGCTGGATCGCGACCGACAGGACCTCGCGGGCCTTCTTGTCCGCGCTCTCACGGATATCCTCTTCCATCTGGCGGATTCGGGTCGCCTTCTCGTGCAGGATCTCTTCATCGATCTTCGAGAGGAGCATGGCCCGCGCCTCGTCCCGGCTGAGTCCCGAGATCTTGTGCAGCTGCTCCTTCTCCTGCTGAATGACCGCCTTCAGTTCCTCGCCTTTCTTGAGGACATCGGCCTCGCCCTGCTTGAGAGCGTCCGTCCGACCGGAAAGGTCCTTTTCCTTCTTGTCCAGAAGGTCCAGACGCTTCTCGACATTTTCCTCCTTCTGAAGGATGCGCTTTTCGGCCGCGGTCAGTTCCTCGCGACGGCTGCGCGTATCCTGCTCGAATTCATTACGAAGTTTAAGGAGCGTGTCCTTGGCCTGAAGTTCGGCCTCTTTCTTGATGGTCTCGGCCTCACGGAGCGCCATGTCGCGGATGCCCTGCGCCTCCTCCTGGGCGACCTTGCCCTTCTTTCCCTTGAGAACATTGCTGACGACAAATCCGCCGGCCATCGCGGCGCCGGCGACAATAACAAAAGCGACGATCATCACAGGTTCCATGGTCTGCCTTTCTATAATGATGTTGGACGTGTCTTGATCCTCTGAAAAGGCGGCCAACGGTCCCGCCCCTTCCTCGTACTACAGATACTGCCAAGAGCCTGTCAGTTGGTAAGGATCAGCGTCACCGGACGGTCGTGGGGTTCCAGTCCCGGCAAATGATCGAGGACCTGGAAATCATAGGCCAGCGCAATAACGGGTGTCGTCTTCGGAAGACGGGAGAGAAACCGGTCATAATACCCTTCGCCCCGCCCCAACCGGTTCTTCGCGCGGTCAAAGGCGACGCCCGGAACGACCACACAATCGATCGCCTCAGGGGCGATCTCACGATCCGGACGATGATCGGGCTCCGGGATCCCGTAGGCCCCGGGGTGAAGGTCTTTGGTGGACAGGATCCTTATGATCCGGATCCTTTTCTCTCCTGTGTCTGCGATCGGTACAGCGACATGTTTATTGCGCTCAAGGGCCCTGCCCATCATCGCAAAGGTATCGACTTCCCCCTTGCACGATGCGTAGAACAGGATGGTCTTGGCCTTATGAAAGACCGGTAACGCCAGGAACTTCTGACAAATGGCCTGGCTCTTTCGAAACGCGTCTTCCTCCTTTTGGGTTCTTATCTGATCAAGGATCTTCTTGCGGATCTCTTGTTTGGTTAGAGCGCTCACTTTATCCCCGCCCTTGAAAAATCAGGCTCTCAAAAGCGCCCTATAATATCATTCGTAATATAAATCTCCAAATAAAAAAACCGGGCCCGCCGCTATTTTTTACGGGCCCTCAGGCGCTGGAGCCGTTCGCGGATCTTCTGTTCATACCCCTGTTCGGTTGGTTCATAATAAACGGCCTTGAAAGGCATATATTCTTGGACCACATAATGTTCCGGATGATCGTGGGCGTATTCATACCCCTGGCCATGGCCCAGTTTCTTGGCCCCCTTGTAGGAGGCGTCCCGCAAATGTGAAGGGACATTTCCTGCCTTCTTGGTCTTCACATCCTCCAGGGCCTTGTCGATGGCAAGATACGCGGCATTGGATTTGGGCGCACAGGCCACATAGGTGACCGCCTGTGCGAGCGGGATGCGTGCCTCAGGAAGCCCCACGAATTCCGCGACCTGCAGGGCCGCGTTCGCCACGATCAAGGCATTGGGGTCCGCATTCCCCACATCCTCGGCCGCGCAGATCACGATCCGGCGCGCGATGAACCGGGGATCTTCGCCGGCATAGATCATCTTGGCCATCCAGTAGAGCGCGGCATCCGGGTCAGAGCCGCGCATGGATTTGATGAAGGCGGATGCCGTATCATAATGCACGTCACCGTCGCCGTCATACTGGACCTGTTTTTTCTGGATGGATTCCTGGGCCACTTCCAGGGTGAAGACAACCTCTCCCCTCTCGTTCTTGGGAGTGGTAAGGATCCCGACCTCAAGGGCGCTCAAGGCGCGACGCGCATCCCCGTCGGAGATCTCGGCGAGGAATTCCAAAGCCTTGTTATCCGCCTGGACGGAAAAATGCCCCAGGCCGCGCTCGTTGTCTTTCAGGGCCCGCGTCAGGAGAAGGAGAAGATCGTCTTTGGACAAAGGCTGGAGTTCAAAAACCAGCGAGCGCGACAAGAGCGGCGCCACAAGCGAAAAGAACGGATTCATCGTGGTCGCGCCGATGAGAACGATGTTCCCGTTCTCAACATCCGGCATCAGGACATCCTGCTGGGCCTTGTTGAACCGGTGGATCTCATCGATAAAAAGGATGGTCTTCTGTCCCCCGTTGGCAAGACGGTTCTTCGCGGATGCGATGATCCTGCGCATCTCATCCACATTCGACATGACCGCGTTGATGCTCTCGAAGTTGGCCTTGGAGCGTTCGCTGATGCAAAGGGCGAGAGTGGTCTTGCCTGTTCCCGGCGGACCGTAAAGGACCAGCGAACTGATCCGGTCTGCTTCGATGGCGCGCGTGAGAAGTTTTCCCGGCCCCAGGATGTGGGTCTGCCCGACGTATTCCTCGAGCGTCGCGGGCCTCATGCGCACAGCGAGGGGCGCATGTCTCTGGGGATCGGAAGAAAAGAGTTCTGGCATAAAAAAGGTCACAATGTCACAAAGACACACGTCACAAAAACCGGAAAGGACATCCGCGCCGCTCTTTTTGTGACCCTGTGACCCTGTGACCTTGTGCCTTTGTGACCTTTAAAAAAGCCCCGCAGATGCCGTTGAGATAGGGCGACCTTGAACCTGTTTTACAGGTGGGAACAAGCCAGCGACCGTTAGCTGCGCAAGACAACAGTTCCCAAGGTATTTGAGCGTTGGTTCAAATTTGCCAAACCCCTGACGAACACCGCAGGATATCCCTACCGCCGTTTGACCCCGAAGGCCCCGATCATCTTCGCGACGATCCCCTCGTGAAGGGTTGCGACCTCCTCGTCGGTGAGCGTCCGCTCGCGCGACTGATAGGTCAACGACAGGACATATCCTTTATATCCGGCCTCTATCTTATCACCGGTATACAATTCGACAAACCCGATCTTCCGTAAAAGTCCGGCCCCTTCTTTTTCCGCCAGGGCCTTGAGCTCCGCGAAAGACACGCCCTTGACCGCCAGGCTCACATCCCGGACCATCGCCGGATATTCATCCGGCGTCTGATATTTCTCCTGCGGCGCGACAGCCTCGCGAAGGGCCTCAAGGTCCACCTCCGCGAAATAGACCGGCGTCTTTTTGATATCCCACGCGGCCACGACCTCCTCGGCCACACGACCCAGACGACCAACGGAGACACCGTTCAAAAGGACATCCGCGACCTGGCCCGGGTCGAACGACGCATCCTCGACCAATGTGAAGGCGATGTCCCTGATATTCAACGCGTCCAGCGTGGCTGTCAGCACCCCCTTGAGATCATAAAGATCCACGGACGGCTTTTTGGCCCGGCGCCAATCGCTCTCGCGACGACCGGTCAAAAGGATCCCCAGGGTCCAGCGCTC
>JAAYZZ010000218.1 GCA_012514595.1 Elusimicrobiota bacterium | reverse complement strand
GCTCCTCTGATTTCCGGCTCAAGCAGGGTTCGGCGGATGATGATCCCTGGTATGTCGCATCAGAGAACGCGATCACCACAACGAATGCCGCCTCCGAAGGGTACTATTATCAGTCTTCGGGATCGGCGGGAGAAAGCGCTTCAGGCAGCGTCTTTTTGATCCCCAATTCCTTTCCCAAGGGCTATGGGGCTTTCTATCTCATGAAATATGAACTGACCGAGGGGGCATGGGTTTCGTTCTTCAATACGCTCTCATCGACGGAGAAGGTGATCAGGGATATTACAGGGTCTGATCAGGGCGGAAAGAATTCCGACGGGATCGTGAACCGTAATACGGTCAGATGGGACTCTTCCGATCCTTTTCTTCCTGCTACGACAGAGCGGCCGGCGCGTGCGATGAGCTATCTTTCGTGGCCGGATGCTGCGGCCTATGCGGACTGGGCGGGACTTCGCCCCATGACCGAACTTGAGTATGAAAAGGCCGCCCGGGGAGTGGACGTTTCTCCGGTGGCGGATGAGTTCGCGTGGGGGACCGCATCCTATGATGCGGCGGCGGCTGGAGAGATCTACCCTCCGGGAGCGGATGAGACGGGTGAAGAAGCGGTTCTGGATGGATCGGCCAACCTCAATCGCAACACATTGGGTTGGACATCAGGCGATGGGCGATCCGGGGGAGCTGCGGAAGGTCAGAAAGGGCCGCTCCGCGCGGGGATCTTTGCCGAGGCGAGCACGTCCCGGACAAGCAGTGGGGCGGGATATTACGGGAATATGGAACTTTCCGGGAATTTGGCCGAGCCGGCCGTGACGATCGGACGTTCCCAGGGGCGGCAGTTTCTCGGGACCCATGGGGATGGGAAATTGTCTGCCATTTCCGGTTATGTTGGGAATGCGACCAATGTCGATTGGCCCGGGATCAATAGTGTGGACTCCCGCCGCGGTGTGACCGGGACGGTCGGCATCGGATATCGCGGGGGGGATTATCAGAGCGCGAGCCTGAGGCATCTCCAGCTTTCTTCGCGTTCCTTTGCGTCCAAAGACGCGGATTCCGAAGGGGTTTTGTCCCGTTATGATGTTTCGGCAGGCATTGTGTACGGGGCCCGGTTCGCCCGTACGGCCCCGTGATTTTTTCTCGTCGGAGAATAGCGGGATTGATTTTTTTGATCTCCTGGTCAAAAAAAGCGTGAAATTTTCTAAATATTCGTTGAAGTGTCGGTTGATTAAATTGATAATATAGTCATCTTAAGCAATCATTTTTTCATACCAGCGATCCCTGGGATGAACCTAGAAAACAAAAATAAAATTCTGCGTTTGGCTTCGCGCCTCTTTTCTGTATTTATTATTAATTTAATAATAGGTGCGGCCTTTCTGTCTCCTGCCTTTGCCCAGTTCACGGGTGGCCTCGAGAACGGGAGTGCGGGAACGACGATCGGTGGGGATATCTATGTTGGCGGGTCCCAGGGCGGAACCCCTTCGGCCACATCGGCCTCGACCGGATCTTTGTCCTATGGGGATGCGACCCGTCTGGCCTTCCTCGTCTCTCCTTCCACGTCCAAAGCGAACATCGTGATCTCCCGCCAGCCGGTCGTCGTGGTCCTGGATGACAACGGCAATGTTGTGACCGGTGACAACTCGACCCTGATCACCCTTGCGATCCACAACAACTCCGGAGATTCGATCCTCGAGGGCACAACGGCCAAGACCGTTGTCAATGGTGTGGCGCGCTTCACGGACCTCAAGATGACACGGGGAGGGGAGCTCTACACCCTTTCCGCTTCAGCCTCTGGCCTCACGGCTGCGATCTCGGATCCGTTCGATATCTTTCCGGGAACCGGTGTGAAATATGCCGCGGTCTGGGATGACAGCGCGGATGCGTATTATTTCTATTCGTGGGTCGAGGCGGACAATAACAGGATCGATATTGATAGCGGCGACAATGATGTTTGTTATGACGGTTATATTTATAGCGCCAACAGCACAGCGGCCCTGGCTACTGTGGACTTGAAGATCTATAACGATGAAGATTGGTGCGGTCCTGATGCAAGCGGGACCCCGACTTGGGCGCCGTCCTCGGACCAGAAGAAAGATTCCTATTTTATTGACCTGGCTATTTATGTGAATGGGACAGGACTCTTGAGGACGTATGCCCCTCTCGACCTTGTCAAGCCAACATTGGAGGATATCCGCTCCGAGATCAACTGGGCGGACATCACGGCGATCAAGTCCAAGACGGACACGATCAACTGGGACGATATCACCGAGATCCTGACGGACACATCCAATATCAACTGGGACGATGTGGGGGTCTTGATGTCGGATGTGACGGATATCAAGTCCGTAACGGATGCGATGGCGAACGTCAACTGGACAGATATGAGGCGCATGAGCGAGGCGGCGATCGATTGGGCCGAGATCTCTTCGGTCGCTGCCGCCGGGATCAACTGGGACGATCTTTATCTGATGACCCAGCAGGGGATCAATTGGCAGGAGATCGATGAGCTCACCGAGGCCGGGATCAATTGGTATGATATTGCCTTCCTGAGCGACATCGAG
>JAAYZZ010000217.1 GCA_012514595.1 Elusimicrobiota bacterium | reverse complement strand
GATATGGGCCCAGGTGAAATGCGGCAGATCGGGAAGAAGCGGCTGGCACAAAAGGGCCACTAAAGAGCTGACGAGGAGTCCGCCGAGCGTTCCCTCGACGGATTTGTTCGGGCTGACCTCCGGAAGCAAGGGATGTCGCCCCCTCCATGTCCCGATCAAAAGAGCCCCGATATCCCCGGACTTCGTCACGGCGATGATAAAGGCGACGAGGGCCACCCCGTTGATCGGGATCTGTGGATGCTCCAGATAACGGATCTTCACCAGAAAGCTGAAGAACCACGAGACATAAAGGATCCCGAAGAGTGTCGTCGACAATCCCAGGACCGCGTTCCTGTTGTCCTTTCGGGCGAACTGAAGCATCAGGATCATCAGAAACGCGCAGACAATAAAGAGAAGCTCCCAATTCCTCGTCAGCTCGAAGTGGGAGAATATGGAAAGGGGGATCAGGATCCCGATCAGGATGCCCGTATAGCTGTAGATGGGGATATCCTTCTTCTTCATCAGATAAAAGAATTCGTAGAGACCTCCCGCCGTGAGGGCGCAGACGACCACGATAAAGAGCCAATTGTTGAAAAGACCGGCCAGGGTGATGGCGGCTGCGATCACGCCCCCGAGCAGGCGAAGGTTCTTCATGACAAGGACTCCTTTCTTGCCCCAACGGCCCCGAAGCGGCGCTCACGGACCTGGTAGGTCCTGATCGCCTCCTTCAGATCTTCTCCGGTGAAATCGGGCCAGCACTTCTCTACAAAACAAAATTCGGAATAGGACAGTTGCCAAAGGAGAAAGTTGCTGAGACGAATCTCTCCCGACGTCCTGATCAGGAGGTCCGGGTCCGGTAGTCCGGCGGTAAAGAGGTGCGCCGAGAAAATATCTTCGGTGATCCCTTGAGGGTCCAATTGGCCCTGACGCACCTCTTCGGAGATCCTGCGGACCGCGCTCAGGATCTCCTGGCGGCCCCCATAATTAAAGGCGATGTTGAGAATGAGGCGCGAATTCTTCCCCGTGCGCTCCACGGCCCGGTCCAGGGCCTCGAGGACCGATGGCGGGACTCCCTCGCGGGACCCCGAGACCCGGAAGGCCACACCGTTGCGGGAAAGATTATCCATCTTGTCCATGAGGACCGAGACGATCGTCCTCATCAGCATGCTCACTTCGGTCTCGGGACGGGTCCAGTTCTCCAGAGAAAAGGTGTACAGCGTTAGAACCTTGATCCCCAGGTCCAGGGCGGCCCCGATGATCTCTTCGACGCGCTTGACCCCCTCAAGATGTCCCTGAGTACGTGGAAGTCCCCGCGCCTTGGCCCAGCGACCATTGCCGTCCATGATGATCGCCACATGGGCCGGAACGCTGTTTTTATCGATCACAGCTCCCACTTCAAAACCCTCTAAATAAAATGGGGGACCATGATCCCCCTTTCTGCGGATATGCAAATGACCACGGATCCTTTCCGTGATCAGGAAAGTTACTGAACAACCCCTGCAGGGGCATCAGCAGAGAGCGACGGCTCTCTCCCCGACTGTTCCTGACGAAGGCGTTCTGCCTTCAGATCGGCCTCAAGTCCGGCTTTTCTGGCCTCGAGGTCCGAGATCTCTTTCGAGATCCTGTCCCGTTCCGACCGCTCCAGGTCAAGGTCCTGCTGGAGCTTGAGGAGCTTGATCTGCGTTGTCTGAAGGTCCGCTTCCAGCCGCTTGATCCTGTACTCTCCCCTCTGAAGATCCTCCTCGGCCACCATCCGCTGATAGCGTTCCTGGTCGAGAGCCTTTTTGCTTTCTTGATTCTCCTGGTAGAGGCGGACCAGAAAAAAGACGGAGATGCCCAAAAGGACAAGTGTTAGCAATAGAAAGAAATGACGCATAAGGCCCTCCATCCGGAGAAGATCACTGATTAAGAACGCCCCATTCCTTGGAGACAGGCGGAAGGACCACGATCTCCACGCGTCGGTTCTTCTGACGCCCCTCGGGAGTCTCGTTCGACGCGACAGGATGATATTCCCCGTATGCCAGTGCGGCCAAACGTTCCGGGGCCACTCCCTCCTCAACGAGAAGATGGACAACGCTCAAGGCACGGGCTGAGGACAACTCCCAGTTTGATTTCCATCCGGAGATTTTGATAGGCTCATTGTCCGTATGTCCTTCAATGCCGACCTGAAGATCCTGGACGACGGACTTGAGGACCGCCGAGACCTTATCGATCTTGGAGACCGCCTCGGTCTTGATGACGGCCTTCCCCGAGTCAAAAAGGACCTCTGCCACAAAGGTGATCACAAGCCCTTTTTCCAGCATCTCGATCGTCACTTCTTTGTCCGTGATCTCCTGTGCCAAACGTTTCTCCAGGTCCAGCTTGGCACGTTCGATCTCCGAAAGCTCCGTCTGAAGACGGGAGATCTTCTCCACATCCACACGGCGTCCCTTCTGAAGGACCACGGTGCACCCTGAAAAAGAAAGGACGACCAGAAGAAGGGCGATGATCGAAG
>JAAYZZ010000216.1 GCA_012514595.1 Elusimicrobiota bacterium | reverse complement strand
CGCTTGAAGTCCACCCGTTTCTCGGAGATCTCGATCAAGGAGGTCTGTGAGACGGTGGAGGTCTCGGAAAGCACCTTCTACAATTATTTCCCCCAGAAAGTGGATGTTGTTTGTTATTTCAAGAATTTTATCAACGTCCGGATCTCCTGGGAGGTGGCGCGCCGCAACCGGGGTCCTTGGCAGACGATCAAGGACATTTTTGAAATGGTGGCGGTTGAAATGCAGCCGCCCTATCTGTTCTATGAAATGATCGCCATCTTTACCAGCGAACAGCGTCGGCCGGAGGTGATCTCCCTATCGTCCCTGGAGAAAGAATACGCCTATCCGGATTGCGAAGGCATTGGGAGCGTGGAGTCGGAGGATATCGAGACTATGCTCTCTTCTTTAATAAAAAAGGCGCAGGTCTGCGGTGAGATAGGCGGGGATACCGATGGAAGGCAGGTCCTGTGTGCCTTGATGAGCATCCTGATCGGTATCCCCTTGGCCATTCATATCGGGGATTTCAAAAACATTAACAGATTCTATCAAAGTCAGCTTTCTTTATTAGAGAAGGCCATAGGAGCGAAGCAGCCATGAAGACGAAAGCCGCAAAGACCCTGACCTGCCTTTTGGGGGTCGTGTTGTTGGGGACAGGACTCTGGGGGGGAAGTGCCGGAGCTTCGGAAAATATTCTCACGATGGATCTTTCTCTCGCGATTGAAAAGGCCCTGGCCTCGAGTGAGGACCTTTTGATTGGGCAGAACAACATCCGAAAGAGCGAGGCGGAGTACAGGAGAGAGAAGTCCGCGATCTATCCGCAGATCAACGGAACGGCAAGTCTTTCCCACTATTTCGAGTATCCTGCATCTGCCGCCGTCAATGATTATGCGGCGGACCTTGGGGTTTCCGTGGAACAGCTTCTGTGGTCCTTTGGGAAGGTCCGCGCGGCCATCAGCGCCCAGGATAAGTATATGGAAGTGAGCCGTTCGAATACGGAGGCGACGCGGCAGGCCGTGATCTACAATACAAAAGTCAGTTATTACAGTGTCCTTTTGGCGGAGCGCAGTTATGAGATCCTGAGTCAATCCCTGAAGAACGCCCAGGAGAACAGGGACATTCTCACGGAACGCTCCTCGACGGGACGGATCTCCCGTAGGGATCTGATCAAGGCGGGGGCCGATGTGGCCGGCCGCCAGCCCCTAATCAACGAGGCGGAGACGATGCGTCATACGGCGTTGCAGGCCTTCCGGGTCGTGACCGGTCTTGATCCACAGCAGCAGGTGGTCTTGACTGACGTGTCGGACGGGAGACCGGAAGACGTGGACGGACCTCAGATGTTCTCGCTGATGGAATCCCGGGAGCCGACCCTTCAGGCCCTCACGAAAGCGGTCGAATTGCAGAAAGATGTCGTGCGTGTCAAGCAGGCGTCTTTTCTTCCGGAGATCTCGGGGTTTGCGTCGTGGAATCACAAGGGGTTGGACTCGAGCCATCGTCTGAACAGTTCGGCCCTGGATGATTACGGGGTTGTCGGGGTCAAGGTGCTCGTCCCGTTCTGGACCGGAGGGTTTTTGAGGCAAGATCTTCAGGCCGCGCGCGTTGACCAGGAGAATGCGGAGCTGACCTTGCAGAAGACCCGCGAAAGTTATGCCCTGGCCCTGGATCAGGCCCTGGCAGCCTATCGCGATCTGACCAAGACCCTGGAGGCGAATGAGGAGGCGGTGCGCCTCTCCCAAGAGTCTTTTGAGCTGACGCAGGATTTCTTCAAGACGGGTTCCGCGACCCTGACGGACCTTAATGATGCAGAGCTCCAATTGACACAGCAGCTTTTGAACCGGGAGAACACGCGTTACAACATACAGGTCTCATTGGCGAAGATCGAACAATTAACACGTACGGGACAACGGCCATGAAGAAGACATTTTTTTCCAAAAGGGTTTTGGCTTATCTTGGGCTCATCGTGCTCTATGCGGTGGCGGTCAAGGTCCAGCAGGAACATGTGATGACAGGACGTCAGGCCAGGATCATCAGCACGATCGAGGAGTGGCGTCAGAACGGGAAGCCCGTCGAGGTTCGGCCTATTGCCGTGGAGGATGTGAAGCAGTACTTGAAGGTCACCGTTCAGGCCACGCCAGAGGACCTTGTCTATGAAGGTTTTGTCTCCCGGGATATCCAACAAAAGCTCTCGCCGGGGCAGGACCTTTACTGGATCCGTCAGGAGGGTCGTCTTGAGGTCGGGGCCCCGGTAGCGGGGACCGTTCTTTTTGTGGG
>JAAYZZ010000215.1 GCA_012514595.1 Elusimicrobiota bacterium | reverse complement strand
GTTCTTCAGGACGGGATCGGGGCGGTCCGTTTTACTTGGCTGATGGAAGAGCCTCCGACGACGAGAGACGAGGCCCTGGCGATCCGCGCCGAGGCCGAGGACCATCCGATGTTCAAAGGGAGCGTGGTCTCTGAGGACGGGCAGATGCTGGCCCTTTATATTCCTCTCGAGAAAAAGTCCTTGAGCTATGAGGTGGCCCAGGCAGTCCGCAAGATCCTCAAGGAGGAAGAGGGGCCCGAGGAATACCACATCACCGGGCTTCCCGTCGCAGAAGATCAGTTCGGGGTGGAGATGTTCAAACAGATGGCCATCTCTGCGCCGCTCGCCGGGCTTGTTATCTTTCTTCTTTTGTGGGCCTTTTTCCGTTCGTTCACCCTCATCACCGCCCCCATGATCATGGCGGTTGTGACGGTCATCATCACGATGGGTCTTTTGATGGGGCTCAAGTTCCCTGTTCATATCATGAGCTCCATGATCCCGATCTTTCTGATGCCGATCGCCGTGCTCGATTCTGTGCATATCCTCAGCGAATTCTCGGAGAAATATCACGCGTTTGGGGATCGGAAGAAGGCTCTCGTGCATGTGATGGAAGAGCTGTTCTTGCCCATGCTTTTTACGAGCCTGACCTCGATCGCCGGGTTCTTTTCGCTCTCCTTCTCGCCGATCCCGCCCGTACAGGTTTTTGGTATCTTTGTCGCCTTCGGGATCGCGGTGGCCTGGGTCCTCACAATTCTTTTTATTCCGGCCTATGTGATGCTGATGTCGGAAAAGTCTTTTGAGAAATTCCATCCCGTGGCGGAAAGCGGAACGGGATGGATGGACAGGGTCCTTCAGGCGTGCCGGCGGCTGATCATGGGGCGGGCCCGGATGGTCCTGGCGGCCACGATCCTTCTTATCGGGATATCGGTCTACGGGATCTCGCGGATCCAGGTCAATGACAATCCCGTGCGCTGGTTCACGGCATCCCACCCGATCCGTGTCGCGGACAAGGTCCTCAATGAACATTTTACCGGGACCTACGAGGCGTATCTTGTTCTCGAGGCGGAGGAGAAGGGTCAGGAGGCCTTCAAGGACCCGGATCTTTTGCGCTATGTCGAAAGGGCGCAGAAGGCCCTGATCGACAGCGGGCTGGTCGGAAAGACCATGACCGTGACGGACCTCCTCAAGAAGGTCTATGACGAACTCCTCGGCGGGGACAAAAGCGCCTACCGCATCCCCGACACGCGGGAGGCCGTGGCGCAGACGCTCTTGTCCTTCGAGAACTCTCACAAGCCCGACGATCTCTGGCATGTTGTCACACCCGATTACGACAAGCTGAACATCTGGCTGCAGCTCAAGAGCGGCGACAACAAGGACATGGGCAAGGTCGTTCGTTTCGTGAAAGAATATCTTGATAGAAATCCGCCGCCGCAGCCTTTTGTTTCCGGTTGGGCGGGAAAGACCTACATCAATGTGGTCTGGCAGGACAACATGGTGAACGGCATGATCAAGAATTTCCTGGGGAGTTTTGTGATCGTATTCTTCATGATGTTCTTTCTCCTGCGTTCGCCGTTAAAGGCGCTGATCTCGATGGTGCCTTTGAGCGTCACGATCCTCTTCATCTATGCCTTGCTCGGGCTCTTCGGCAAGGATTATGATATGCCCGTGGCGGTCCTTTCGGCGCTGACGCTGGGGCTCTCCGTCGACTTTGCGATCCACTTTCTGCAGCGCGCGGTGGAGCTCTCGGAGGACGGCCGCCGCTCCTGGGAT
>JAAYZZ010000214.1 GCA_012514595.1 Elusimicrobiota bacterium | reverse complement strand
TCGCCAATTTGGAATAAAGTGCCGACGATGTCATAAGTTCTTCATGCCGACCCTTCTCTACGATCCGCCCCTGGTCCATCACCAGAATGCAGTCCGCATTCCGAATGGTCGACAAGCGGTGCGCGATCACGATGACGGTGCGCCCGCGCATCAGATCATCCAGCGCCTGCTGGACCAGATGCTCGGACTCGGCATCGAGGGCCGAGGTCGCCTCATCGAGAAGGAGGATCTTGGGGTCCTTGAGGATCGCGCGCGCGATGCAGAGCCTCTGCTTCTGTCCGCCGGACAGCTTGAACCCGCGGTCCCCGATCACCGTATCCAACCCCTCGGGCATTTTCTCGACGAACTCGAACGCCCGGGCCTTCTTGAGGGCCCCCAGAATTTCCTCGTCACTGGCCTCCAGCTTCCCGTACTGCATATTGGACCGGATGGTTTCGTTGAAAAGGACCATCTCCTGGGTCACCAGCGCCATGTGACTTCGCAATGAAGCCGTTGTGACACTGCGAATATCCTGATCGTCGATCAGGATCCGCCCGGCATCAGGATCATAGAACCGCAACAGAAGATTGATGGTCGTCGTCTTTCCGCATCCCGTCGGGCCCACGAGCGCGGTCGTCTTCCCGACCTCAAAATCATGGTCAAAATCCTGGATCGTGAGCCGATCCTCTTTCTTGTTGTACTTGAAATTCACCTTCTCAAAACGCACGACCCGCTGGGGCGCACGGCAGATGATCGCCCCCGGCGCATCAAAGATCCTGGGCTTGATATCCAGGATCTGATAAAGCCTCTTCGAGGCCGCGAGCGCCTGCTGGTTGATCCCGTAGACCTCGGCGAGCTTCTTGATGGGTCTCTGGATGCTGATGAGCGACGTCAAAAAAAGCCCGAAAACACCGAACGACATCTCCCCCGAAAGGACCGAGCGCCCCCCCATCCAGAACACCACCACGATCGCCAGCGCGGCGAGGACCTCGGTCACCGGAGACAGGACCAGGTTCCGGCGGGTGCTCTTCATGAAGGCCTTGTAATAACGGTGGTTCGCGAGATCGAACCGCTCGATCTCATGTTCCTCGCGGCCAAAGGCCTTGACGATCGCCACCCCCTGGTTGGTCTCGGCAATGATGGAATTCAGGTCGGCCATGGACTCCTGGGAAAAAATGGACTGCTTTTTGATGGTCTTGCCGATGACCCAGATAAGCCCCGCATTGAGAGGAAAAACGACCGCCACGATCAGGACCATCTTCCAGCTGATGGTGAGCGCTATCGCCGCGAACATCACAGCAAGAAGCCCCTGGTAGACGACATCCGTCAACGCATACGACAGCCCGTGACCGATCAGGGGCGCATCATGCGTGATGCGGCTCATGAGCTCACCCTGACGCTTGTGACTGTAGAAGTCCAGAGAGAATTCCTGATACTTTCGGAAGAGATCGCCCCGGACATCCGCGACCGAACGCTGGGCCAGCATGTTCATAAAAAGACCGCGCAGATAGGTGAACGTCCCTTTCAGAACATAAAAGACAGGGATCAGGAAAATAATGCCGTAAAAAAGCGCGGAGCGGTCGATCGCGTTGACGGCCTTGGCCCACTCGCCCAAGAAGACGGGAAGTCCCGAGGGGATCACGACCGGCTTGTTCGTGAAGATCCTGTCCGCCAACGGCACAATGGCGCCGAACTGCACTCCTTCAAAAAGGGCACAGCCGAACATGGCCAGGACCCCGCCGACAAGATACTTCCAGTTCCGGCGGGCCAATTTGAGAAGACGAACATACTCTGTGATAGGACGCTCCTTACTTCGGACGGACCATGGCGTTCAGATTCTCCTGCGCCCAGGCGAAACGCTCGGGCGTTCCGATATCGATAAAGGGCACATCCACCGGGAACGCATGAAATCCCGAACCGATCAACCTGGGAAAAAGGTCATATTCGATCGAGAACTTCCCCGCCGGCATCTGGCCAAAGACCGCGCGCTCAAGACAATAGATCCCGGCGCTGATATACTGAACTTCCCTTGTTTCGAACTTCTCGCGAAAGGCCGTGATCTCTTGGCGTTCGTTAAGAACGATCGTCCCGAAATCCTTGTTCCCTGCCACCCGGACCCCGACGAGGGTGGCGCGCGATCCGCGCGACACATGCCGCGACAGAAGGTCCGCATAACGCACCGGGGTAAAACAGTCCCCGTTGAGGCCAAAGACCCTGTCCGTACGGATATGCCGCTCCGCGTGCTTGAAGGCCCCTCCCGTCCCCAGAGGTTCCGGCTCGATGGAAAGAACGATCTCGGCCTCCGTGAACTTTTTCTGATAATAGGCCTCGAACGCCTGGGCCTTGTATCCGGCGCACAGGATGATCCGGCGGGCGCCCTCGGAGATCAGATACCGGATCAGGAAGTCCAGGAACGGCTCCCCCTGCACCTCGGCCATGACCTTGGGGGTCTCGCCGGTCACGGACCTCAATCGCGTGCCCAGGCCTCCGCAAAGAACGAGAAAATCCGCGTCCAACGACATCGACGTCACTCCAGATTTTGCTTAAACCACGCAATGGTCTTGAGCAAGCCCTCGCGCAGATCCACCCGGGGCTCCCAGCCCAGACGGGTCCTGGCGAGCGTGATATCCGGGCAACGCTGCCGGGGATCGTCCTGCGGAAGCGGCTTGTGCACGATCCGGCTCTTGCTGCCCGACAGTTCCAAGACCATCTTCGCAAAATCCATGACCGTGAACTCGTCGGGATTCCCGATATTGATCGGGCCCGCGACCTTTGAGAACAAAAGCCTCAGGATCCCCTCGACCTCGTCCTCGACATAACAGAACGAGCGTGTCTGGCGGCCGCTACCGTAGACCGTGAGCGGCTTGCCTTTGAGCGCCTGATAAATGAAATTCGGGACCACCCGTCCGTCGTGTAGATTCATGCGCGGCCCATAGGTATTGAAGATGCGCACGACCCGGACATCGACCTTGTGCGTGCGATGATACGCGAAGGTCATGGCCTCGGCATACCGCTTGGCCTCGTCATAAACGCTGCGCGGACCATTGGGGTTCACATGCCCCCAGTAGGTCTCTTTCTGGGGATGTTCCTGCGGATCGCCGTAGACCTCGGAGGTCGATGTCAGAAGAAAGATAGCCCTTTTGACACGCGCCATCTCCAGAAGATGATGCGTCGCATGCGACCCCACCAAAAGCGTCTCGATCGGATTTTCGAGATAATCCACAGGGCTCGCCGGCGAGGCGCAGTGAAGGACATGGTCCACCGGCCCCTTGATCGTGAAAGGACGCGACACATCCCTTCGCACGAACTCGAAATCCTTGTTCTTCAGCAAATGCCGGACATTCGCGGTCTTTCCCGTGATGAGATTGTCCACGCAAATGACCTTGTGTCCCTTTTCAATAAGCCGGTCGCAGATATGGCTGGGAACGAATCCCGCCCCGCCGCTGACCACAGAAACTCTCTTACGCGTCATTTCCCTCTCCTACAGCTTAACGATCTTTTTGTCCTTCACGTTCCCGTAAACATTGCGCGCGTCAAAGATCATCTTCGCGTTGCGGCGCAACATGTTGTAATCGACCGCCGTATGGTCGACCGCGACCACGACGATATCCTGCCGGCGGATCATGCCCGGGCTCCAGACGAGTCCCGCCATATGGATCCCGTTGATATGAAGACCCGGGATGATGGGGTCATAAAATCCCACATCCGCCCCCGCCTTCCCAAGCGCCTCGATCAATTTCAAGGACGGGGATTTCCGCAGGTCCTTCACGTCCTTCTTGTAGGTGACCCCCAGGACCAGCACCCTGGCGCCCTTAAGAACTTTCCCCCTGGCCTTCAAGAGATCTGCGATCCGTCCGATCGTATATTCGGGCATCGCGGCATTCACATCCGCCGCGAGCTTGATGAACCGCGAGGCGTGACCCTTTTTCTTGGCCTTCCAGTAAAGATAGATCGGGTCCTCGGGGATGCAGTGTCCCCCGACGCCAAGCCCGGGATAGAACGGCATGAACCCGAACGGCTTGGTCTTGGCCGCGTTGATGACCTCCCAGATATCGATCCCGAAACGGTGGCACATCATCGCCGCCTCATTCACCCAGCCGATATTGACGATCCGGAAGGTGTTCTCCAGAAGCTTTGTCATCTCGGCCGCCGCCGGAGAAGAGACAACGTGGACCTTGCGGATAATGGTCCCGTAGAGAAGGGCCGTGAGCTTGCAGCAGGCCGGGGTCACGCCCCCCACGACCTTGGGGATACGGGTGACGTCATACGCGGCATTGCCCGGGTCGATCCGCTCCGGCGAGAACGCGAGAAAAAGGTTCCGACCCACCTTGAGCCCTGCGGTCTCCAAAAGGGGCCGGATGACCTCCTCTGTCGTTCCCGGATATGTAGTGCTCTCCAGGACCACGAGGGTTCCCGGCTGAAGATATTTCCGGACCTCCCGGACCGCGGAAAGGATAAAGGACATGTCCGGCGTGTATCTCTTCTTGATCGGAGTGGGAACACAGATGATGACGGCGCGGCAGTCCCGGATGGACGAAAAATCCGTCGAGGGAACAAGCCGTCCCGCAGCAACGGGAGTCGCGATGTCGCGGTCCGAGACATCGGTGATATAACTCTTCTTGTCCCGCAATTTCCCGACCCGGTCCCCGTCCGCATCGATCCCGTGGACCGTGAACTTCTGACGCGCAAAGGCCAGCGCCAGCGGCAGCCCCACATACCCCATGCCGATGACCGCGATCTGAAGATCCCTTTTCCCGATCCCTGTCTCAAGTTTTTTGAACATGTCCCCGTCCGATCCCGTAATATTCAAAGCCCATATCCGACAGGGCCTCTCCATCGAGAAAATTCCTTCCGTCAAAGATAATGGCCTGACGCATGGCCTTCATCACCTTCTTAAAGTCCGCGGACGAGAACTCCTTCCACTCGGTCAGAAGCAAAAGGCAGTCCGCGCCTTTCACCGCCGCGTAGGCATCCGCGCACAATTTAACACCCGGCAGAAGATTCCTCGCCCGCTCCATGCCCTTGGGATCATAAGCCCGCACCGCGGCCCCTTCATGCTGCAGGGCATGAATGACGTCCAGAGAGGCCGCGCTTCGCATGTCGTCGGTGTCCGGCTTGAACGCCAGGCCCCAGACCGCAATGGTCTTGTCCTTCAGGTTCCAGATCTTGTCCTCGATAAGACGGACAAAGGACGCCTTCTGCTCCGCGTTGACCTGGCGTACGCTCTTTAAAAGATGAAAATCATATCCGCTCTTCTCGGCGAGACGGACAAAGGCGTCGACATCCTTCGGAAAACAGCTCCCGCCGTAACCGACGCCCGCGTTCAGGAAGGCCCGGCCGATCCTTTTGTCAAAGCCCATGCCCTCGGCCACCTTCTCGACGTCCGCCCCGACCCTGTCGCAGATCCGGGACACGGCGTTGATGAAGGAGATCTTGGTCGCCAGAAAAGAGTTCGACGCGTGCTTGATCATCTCGGCGGTCGCGAGGTTCGTCACCACGATCTTCGCCTTCAGGGGCGCATAGACCTCCCGGAGAAGCCGCTCGGCGCGCTTGGTCTCCACCCCGATGACAACACGGTCCGGATTCATGAAGTCCTCGACAGCGGACCCCTCCCGGAGGAACTCGGGGTTCGAGGCCACGTCGAACTGGGGAGCACCCTTCTTGGAATTCTTGAAACGGGGATGCATGTTGAGACGGATGGTCCGTTCGATCCTCTTTCCCGTCTCGGCCGGGACCGTTGACTTCTCGACGAGCAGCTTGTAGGAATCCATACTGCGCGCCACCTCGCGCGCCACATTCTCGATATAGGTCAGGTCGGCATCACCATTCTTCTTGGACGGGGTCCCGACCGCAATGAAGACCACGGTCGCTTTCTTCGCCCCCTCCGCGATCGATCCCGAGAAGGACAACCGCCCCGACTTGTAATATTTCTTCAGGAGTTCTTCGAGCCCGGGCTCGTAGATGGGCACATGCCCCTTTTGAAGCTGGCGGATCTTGGCCTGATCATTGTCGATACAGACCACGCGATGGCCGATATGCGCCAGGCACACGCCTGTCACAAGCCCCACATATCCGGATCCTACGATCGCGATCTCCATTCTTCCTTCCTCCTAGTTGCTATTCTGCGCCCCGGCCTTGCGCTGATGGAAGGAGCTTCCGCCATCCATCTTGAACGACGGAAAGGCCTTGAGCCGGAAAATGATCCAGACCTCGTTGCCGGCATCGTCGTAGCCGCGCTTGTCGCGGAACGCGAGCTCGACCTCCCAGGAATGAAGGTCGCGGACCAAGGCATACTGCTGGTCCTTCCACTCCCCGCTGTCGACATTCCAGCGCTCATAGACATCCGCGCGCCACTTGGAATTGATCACATAGGCCAGATGCGCCGTCACGATATCATCGTCATCGCGCGTATAGCGGCGGCTGATGTCAAAACTCCAGCGGTCCTTTCCGGCGAGATAAAGATCGATGTTGAAGGTCTTGATCCGTTTGTGCTCCTCATCATAGACCCCGTCCAGACCAAAGGCGACGAACTCATTCGGACGGAATTCATTGTCAAAGGTGATGTCGGACCAGGCGCCGCTCTCCATGTCCGAGAGGTTGTACGTCGTCGAAACCAGGGACCGGAACAGGTCCACGACCTTCCCCTTCCGTTTGGTCTGAATCTTGTTCTCGATCCCGATGTCCACGCCATGCGACCGGGCCCGGGCATCAATGGCATCGAACGGATAAAGCTTCGAGGCCTCGAACGTGGGCGCATGCTGATAGGAGTACCCGGCGGTGGGCGTGATGACATGACGCAGGCGATCGATCTCGATCCCCCACTTGTCAAAAGACACATCGAACACCCTGTAGAACTTCGTGCTCACGTCCATCCCGGTCTTGAAAAGACCGCGCACGGTGTTCTCATCCTCGGCGTTGAGGGTCCTTGAATAATAGGTCTGCGCGGTCCCGACATAGGGGCGCATCTCGAGGAACGAGACCTTGAACGGACGCGAGATCTCGTTGTCCGTGTCAAAACGGCTGGTCCGGTTGCTCACATCGCTGGGGCTCGCGTTCTTCTTCACCAGCTGCGAAAAGACGTTCGAGCTCTTGAAATAAAACCCCGTCGCTCCGATCTCCTGGTTGTTCAGCATGTAGCTGATCTCGGGAAGTCTCTCGACGGTCGAAAACTCGAAACGGTTCACGCGGACCTTGGTGAGGATGCTCAACGATCCCATGGGGAGGGCTCGCGTCACCAGGGCATAGGTCTCGGGATTCTCGTCCTGCCAATACTCCTGATCCCAGTACTTCTTCAAGAAATCCGCATCCGAGATCTTGGCATACTGCACGATCGCGCTCGTCTGCGGGTCTACGTTCCATTTGTGCCGCCACTCGAGACGATAACGCTCGCGCTCCGGGGTCGGAAGCATCCGCTCGCCCCAAATGCGATCGGAACTGATGGTCCGCTCTTTCATGTAATATGTCCGGACGATCCCTCCGCCCAGTTTCCCGGGTGCGTATTCAACGTCGATCCCCCATCCGAGGTCCTTGCGTTCGAAATAGTCCAGATGATAATGGACGCCCAGCCTGTCGGTCGGATATGTCCGGTAAGTGGTCAGAAGATACATCCCCTTGTCCTTCTCGTATCCGGGGATGACCTTCAGATGCGGCCGGTTCTCCCGCAGGTCCTGCGTGTACTTGGGCATGTACATGACCGGGATCCCGCCCACGAACATCGTCGATCGCCGGGCCACCGCCTTGTCCCCCGGGAAGACCTCGATATGACGGGAACGGATGAACCATTCGGGGTTGTCGTAATCGCTCGT
>JAAYZZ010000213.1 GCA_012514595.1 Elusimicrobiota bacterium | reverse complement strand
GGAACGGACAGCGAGAAAGGCCCCCGAGAGCGACAGGGATTCCTCACGAGAGAAGAGCGCGATCATAAGGATCACCCCCGGAACATGGGTCACGAGGAGCAAAGGGACCCAAAAAGCCCAGGAGATCCTGATGTCCATCAAAAGCAACGTCTCGCGGAGCAAAAGAGTCGAGACACAAAGAAGGCCAAGGAACAAAAAAAGAGGAGCCCGTCCCGCGTAGAGACGGATCGCCCCTGAAATGACTTCGAGAGCGGGGACCGGCTGACCTTGGGAAAAGGACCCCTGCATATCAATCCCCAGCCTTGGCGTGCCCCCGGACGTCAACAGCCTGCCCCCGATACCGCGGGATCAAATGGAGATGGGCATGCATCACGATCTGTCCGGCCGCCTCACCGCAGTTCACCCAGACATTATATCCGTCAGGAGACCGTTCGCTATCGATCTCCCCCTTCATGCGGACCAAGAGGTCCCGGATCGCGGTCATCTCCTCGGATGTGGCCTCAAAGATCTGTTCAAAATGTCTCTTGGGAATGATCAGGGCATGTCCCGGAGAAACGGGATGGATATCGTAGAGCGCATAGCAAAGGTCGTTCTCCATGACCCGCGGCAGACCCTTGCAAAAAATACAATCGGACATCGGCCCCTCCTTTAAGGGATATCGACCTCGACATCATCCCCGGCGAAACGGGCCGGAAAAGAACGCACAGGGTTATATCCCAATTCCCCGACGGATTCTCCGGTGCGGATATCGAACTGGGCCGCATGCCAGGGGCATGTCACCCGACACTTACGGACCTCTCCTTCCGAAAGAGGGGCCCCTGCATGCGTGCACTCATCCCGCAACGCATAGACCTGTCCTTCCTCAAGAAAGAGGGCCAGGGCACGCCCCGCGACCCGGACCGGGACGCCGTGCCCCTCCTTGAGATCCGCACGCCTCGCGGCCTTCTGCCACATGTCAATCCTTCAGGCTCTTTTCAAGCTCATCCACGTCCCGACGGGCCCGTTCAATATCCTCGATGTTGAAGATCTCGCAGTAAAGCTTCACCGCCATATCCTTGTCCCCGTCGAGAAGCATCTGGCGGACATCGAACATGGTGGGGGCATGGGCCTTCATCTCCTTCAAATAGATCTTCTGGGCCTTTCGCATCATGACGACCCAGTAGACCTGGATCCCCAGGATGCCCAACCCGATCACGGAAATAAGAATATAGAACCAGATCATCTTCAGCTCCTCCGTTACTTCTCGGCTTCCTTCGTGAGGTCCGCCACCACGTCCCGGATCTCCAGATCCGCCTTCTCGATCTTGCTCTTGCACAGGCGGATCAGCCCGACGGCCTCCTTCACCTTTTCTGAAAGCTCGTCGATATCGACCTCTTCGTTCTCGATCTTGGAGATGATCTCCTCCAGCCGCTCCATGGCCTTGGAATATTTGACCTCAGGCATCGGAATTCTCCTTGTGGATATGCGTGACCGCGCTCTCAAGGGCCCCGTCGGAAAGAACGGTCCTAAGGCCCTCCCCTTTTCTCGCGTCAGAAGCCCGCCGAAGGATCGTCCCGTCCCCGCGACGGGTGATGGAAAACCCGCGCCGCAATGTCCGATGGGGCGAGGCCATCTCGATCAGCTTCTCGAACTGCCCTATTTTATTCAAGGCCCCCTTGAGCCGCAAATGGATTGTGCGGTTTATTGACTCTCCGGACGTCTTGACCGTCTCCCGCGAGCGGACCAAAAGAACACCCGGCGCCTTCGCAAGCAGAGCGGAAAGGCGGACAGAGGCCTCGCGGGCCTCTTTGAGGAACGCCGTCGTCCCCGACTGAAGCCCCCAGGCACAGGCCTTGAGCCCTTCTCTCGAGGAACGGAGGCGATCCGTGGCGATCACACCCAGCGATTCCTCTTTCGCGGAAAGCTGCTCAAGAAATCCCCGGACCCTCTCGATCAGAGCCCTTGCGGTCGCCGTCGGGGTCTTGAAGAAGGTGTGGGCGGCGAGATCCGTGACCGTGGTGTTGATCTCATGGCCGATCCCCGTGAGGACCGGATAACGGGACGCCGCAACCGCAAGGGCGATGGGGCGAGAGTCAAAACAGCCCAGCTCTGCGATGGACCCGCCACCCCGCGTCACAATGATCGCATCCAGCCCCTCGAGGGCATTCAGACGCGCGATCGCCCGGCAGACCGATTCCGGGCTTGTTTTCCCCTGCATCAAGGCGGGCACAAGGAACACCCGGAACCCGTAACCGCTTTTCTTGAGCTCGTCACAGAAGTCATGATAGGCCGCCGACTCCGGCGCTGTCACAAGACCGATCACAAGAGGGACGGCAGAAAGGGAAAGTCTTTTGTTCTTCTCCAGGACCCCCTCCTTGGTGAGATCTGCGATCAGCTTTTGGCGCGCCTGCGCGACCTTCCCCAGGGTGTAGACCGGATCAATGTTCTCTACGATCAAACTTACCGACCCGCCGGCCGAATAATAATCCACATGCCCGAAAAGCTTGACCTCGATCCCGTCCTTGAGCTCAAAGGCGTTCTCGCTTCTTTTGATGATCGCCTCAATGCGCGGAATATTCCCCGCCCAGATCGCGACCCGGATCCTCGCCTTGACGCCCTTGGCCTCCTCATCTTTCTCGACGAGCTCAAAATACAGATGCTTGCTGGAGGGATACCTTTTGCAGCCCTGGATCTCCCCGCAGACCCACACCCCCGGCGGGATGCTGCTGGTGAGGACATCCTTGATCAACCCGTTCAGTTCCGAAACAGTAAAGACTTCGACCGTCATCAGTCCCTCTTTTTCAACAACGCCTCTCTTGCCGCCAGGATCTTTTCTTCGATCCCCACAAAAGAGGCCTCCCACTGTTCCTTCAGATCATGAAGGGCCACGGCCACATCATGGGTTTGGCCTTCGACATCCGCCATGTAAGCGGCATCCGCAGAGCGAACCTTCTCAAAGAAATGATTATATCTCCCAACAGCCTCGATGTACTCTCTGACCTCCAAAGGCCACGGGCGCTCCCCGGAAACATCTTCCCAAACCCTCGAGAAGAAGGCGTGTGTCAGAAATCCCCGCTGGATCATGACACGGCAGAGTTCCAGATTCTTCTCGATCTCCCCAAGGAGAAGATCTGCCGCCCCCTTCTCTTTTTTCTTTTTGGACCCCCCAAAGAATCCCATATCCCCTCAAATCGCCAGATCGATCCCGACAGGGCAGTGATCCGATCCCG
>JAAYZZ010000023.1 GCA_012514595.1 Elusimicrobiota bacterium | reverse complement strand
TTCTCTCCGGCGCAGGCCATGGCCGACATCACGCTTTATCTGGGGAGGGGGGCGGCCTTTGACGTGATGACCTTTGTGAACGATCTCGAGCACCGCTACTGGGCACCAAAGACCACATATTATCTGTTCAAACACTTGATCGGGCACATCCTGCCGGTCCTGGCCATGACCTCGCGTCAGAGTTTTGCCATCTTCAAGGCCAAGGTCGCGATCTTCGAGGATTTTCTGTGCCGCATTTCGGATGAACGCGCGGTTCCCGAGGCCACGATCGTGCGGTATGCCCTGATGTCCTCTTCGCGCATGCGCGAACTGATCCTGCGCTGTGCGACGATGGACGACCTGACGATCGCTCTCGAGGCCTTGTCCGGGAAGCTGTTCGAGGTCGCGCAGGACCGCCGGTCGCTCTTGTATGCCAATGATGTGATGGCCAAGGTCTTCAGGGCCGCAGAGGACAGGCTCGATGAGCACGCGGCTCCGGCACAGCCCGGGGCTCGTCCGCGGCCGGGCAAGAATCCGCCGGATGAGGCGCAGGTCAGGGCGACCCTGATGCAGATGAAGAAGCAGGGGACGGCGTTCGCTTCGGTGAGCGCCGGGGCGGTCGTAAAGGCCGCCGCGGAGCTGAAACGTCAGGGAGAAGATGCCGCGGCAGCGCTTTTGAAGAGGCTATTGGCCTCGAACCGCGTTCTGGCCCCGCCGGTGGAGGACCTCTCCGACGGCGTTCCCAATGTCTTTAAGGATGTCTTCGGTCTCAATCTTTTTGAGCAGGGCATTCTTGATAAAGATCATCTCACCATATTCATTTCACAGGACATCGCTGACGAGGATCATCCCGAGAGCCTTGCCTCGCTGATCCATGAGGCGGTCGAGGCTGCGCGGCGTCTTTCGGGAGAGAAAGTATCCCTGGCCCATTTGAGGGCCAGCATGGCCGAGATCAGGGTCCTTCAATTGTTTGCCAAGAACGTTACCGCGTCTCTGGAGGTGACCGGGGACCGCCCGGCAGTGGAATGCGTGATCCAGGCCGACTTTACAACGGACCTCTATTGCTGGCGGGAGTTCATGGATATCGGCAGGACATATTTCCGCGCGATCGGGCAGTTCTGCGCCATGGAGGGGATCCTTGCCAGGGCGAATCCGAGACTGAGGAGGTTCATCGAGCAGGGCAGCTGGTCGCAGGATATCACGACCAATACCCTGCAGGCGGCTTATGACGATGGGCATAGCGGGGTGGCCCTGGCGATGAGGATCAACGTTATTGTCTCCGATGGAAATCTTTATTATGAAATCCTCGATAACGGGCCCGGATTTAGGGAGGGGGACATTTCCCGTCTCTATGACGGCACCTTCTGTACCCGCAAGAGACATCGGGAGTATTTTGGTCAGGAGTCCCACAATCAAGGGATCTACCTGAAGCATATCATCGGATTTTTGAGGGATTCCGGAGGCAAGCTCAATCTTGAGAACAGGTCCGATGGAGTGCAGGGAGCTGAGATTGAGTTCGTTGTGCCCCAGGAAGCGACAGCTGTTCCGGAAGGAACACGGTCTTCTCCGGAGACGCCTCAAGTTTCTTTTGTCCTTGCCGCCCATCATCAGATCATGGATCGCGTGAAGAATGGGAATCTTCCGGCACTTTTAGAGGCCGGTCTGTCCGGGGGATCGCCTTCCTCGGCGGCAGGATCCTCGATGCCGGAGGCCCTGGATCCGGGACGGCATATTCCTGTGATCGCGCTGATCGGTGCACCCGGGAGCGGTAAGTCGCTGGCAGCCTCTCATCTGGTTGCCCTTGGCGGGGCCGCGATCGAGGTCGATGATTTCCTCCGGGCCGATATTCCCGAACAGTTGAGGAGCGCGTTGATCGACGAGTTCGGGCCGGGGATCATCAATGCCAAGGGGGGGACCCATAAACCGGTCCTGTTCGCAAGTCCGGACGCCATGGCGCGCCATGACCGGATCGTCATGCCCGTCCTGCGGGTTCATGTGCTCTCCAAGATCGCAGAGGCCAGGGCCCGGGGCGTCAGGGCCGTGATCCTCGATACGGCTTATCTCGACAAGCTCGATCTTCGTTCGGTCGTTGACCATGTCTGGCACATCCACCGCGATGACGATGGGCGTCTGGCCGGGATGATGGAGAGAGATCGAAAGAAAGGTCTTCCCCCCCAAGAGACGCGCAGTGCGTTCGAGAAGCTGAAAGGCCTTCTTCCGTCGGATGAAGAATATCGGACCCGGGCCTCGACCGTGATCGAGAATAATGCCGCAAAGGTCCGGTTCCTCGCTGGCGTGGAAGAGAAGTTCGGACGTCTGGTCCTTCCGGTCACGATCGGGGTCCTGGGCGGGGATATCAATGCGCCCATCCAGGAGGCCTTGAACGATGTGCTTCCGTTCCTGGAGAGGGACCGTGT
>JAAYZZ010000212.1 GCA_012514595.1 Elusimicrobiota bacterium | reverse complement strand
TGATGCGGGACAACATGATCGAGGGGCTTCTCGAGCGGGGACCAAATGGGGAGTACGATGAGCTTGCGGAGATCCTGCGTCGGGCGGAGGAGACGACCAATGTCGCCGACCGTTTCCAGCAGTGGGCCCGCGGCCGTTCGGCGGATGTTGTCCGCACCGCGGAAGAGGCGCTCAACCGGTTCATGAACGAATTTCTTCCCAACAATATTTCTGTTGTGCGGGAGTTTGCGCGAGATCTTCTCAATGTGCATCTCGCGGCCGCTTATGACTACGGGGATCTTGAGTACCATCGTCTCGCGCGCGACATGTTCCGCCGGTACGGATCGCTCTTGTTCGCCGTCGAGCGTCTGCCGCAGGATGACCCGGACCGGGAGGTCTTTGTCAGGAAGTTCCGGTCCTATCAGAAGTCTGCAAAGCTCAAGACCGTGGGCATGCTCCAGTATGTTCTTGCCTGGTCCTCGTCGAACGAGTTCCGCCAGACCTCGCGATACGAGAGACAGGAGGATTTTGATCCGAACGTGGTCAGGATCGCCGAGTACTCCTTCCTTTCCAAGGCGGCCGAGTCGGTCCTGGCCCTTCCGGCCTCCCCCTTGCGCGACCGTTTCGAGGCCATGCTGGTTGCGGCGACGCAGGACCCGGATTCGGGCCTCAAATATGTCCGGACCATTGACGGAACACGGGCGGTCGTGTTCTGCCGCCAGATGCGTGACATGGCCCGGCTCTTCTTGAAGTTCCGCGAGGAGAATTATGCCGACATTTTGGCCCTTCCGTCGTCGGGCCGCGAGGCGGGTCTTTTCGCCGCGGTCTATGAGATCATGCTCTATGTTGAGGAGAGCGCCCGCTCCGAGGCGATCATTCCGTTCTACGACAAGAGGCTTGATGACATCCTGACCGCGAACAAGAACGGCATGATCAATCTGAATGTCTGGATGAACCTCGGCCGGTCGTGGAATATGGATGCGGGGGTCCGGGCTTATCCTGGACAATCTCTTTCCCGGTTGACGTATGCATCTTATGCGGGCCAGAATCCTCACAGAGTTGTTGTCAATCCCGCGTTCCGCGTCTGGACGACGAGCAATAACGCGTTCCCCGGCATCCGGCGGTACAAGATCGCGCAGGAGACCTTTACGCAGGATACGCAGAGGTCCTCGATCCCGACGGGATACGGGAAGTTCGCGATCCATCCCGCGGCCGGGAATTCCGTATTCGATACCCCCGGAGAGGACAGCGCGAATTATATCCTGGCACTCGACGAATATACGGACCTGGAGTCCACCCAGGAGGATTTCATGCCCTGGGAGTGGGGCCGCATGGCCCAGCACAGCGAGGCCACGTCTCCGACGGAGGGGCGGTATGTGGGCAATGTCACCCGTTTCGAGATGGACACCGGTCTCTTTGAGATCAACCTCAACCCGGATGTGGGGTATGACGTCAAGAAGACCAATGACCGGATGTTCAATCATTATCTGTTCGCGTCGATTTCGAGCGCCCTTTTGATCCTCGTGCCGCTTTTGCAGGGCTTCACGGGATTCGCGTTCCTGGCGCCGGCCCTGGTTTTTGTGCCTCTGGCGTTCATGGCCATGCAGGCGATCAATTTCCAGAATTTCTTCCGTCACTGGCGCGAGGAGGGAAGCGTCCTGATGATGCTGGCGACCGGGCTCAAGGAGGTCGCTGAGGCGTTCTCTTATTATGTGTCCATGATCCCGACATTTATTAAGAACCGGCTCCTCGCGGCGAATGAGGCGTTCAAATTCAATTCAACTATCAAGACCCTGATCTTCGGGTCAGCGGATCGTGACACCCGGATGATGGGCCTGTCGCGGATCGAGTGGACCGCACAGGGGAACCAGAAAATGGCCACAGGTTTTCGGGCAGGCGGCGTTGCGGGGATGGCGCTGGGGGCAGGACTTCTTGCGGCGGCCTTGCCGGCGGTGGGGCTAATCTCCGCGAATCTTCTATGGCTCGGCCCTGTGGTCGCGGGATTTGGAGGGCTGGCCGCTATTCTCGGGACCGTGATCAAGTATCAGCATCGCACCCTGAACGGAAAAGAGGTGGGGCCCATTCCCATTCCGCTTACGAACGTTTTGGGGGTGGCGGGGATCGCGGCCTGGCTGGCGGGGGTGTTCTTTACAACAAGTCTCGGTCCGGTGGTCACGATCCTTTACTTGCTGGCCTCGATCGCGGCATTGACCGGTGGCAATGTTTATGACACGGTGACAGAGAGGATCGTCGACGAGGATGGGACGGTCCATCTCCGGATGCGCGGGCAGGACCATTGGGCGATGTTCACGGACAACCCCAGAGCGCTCAAGGTTTTTCTCATCGCCCTGGCGGCCGTTGTCGGTCTGACCTTTGCTCCGGCGGCCATCCCTGCGGCAGCCTCGGCCGCGCTCCACTGGCTTCTGTACGGCGTCATGTTCGAGAGCATCCGTCGGGGCGCCTTCTCGAATATCTGGCATGCGACGAAGTTCACCTTCAAGGAGATCGGGCGGTATCTCCGCGATGTGTA
>JAAYZZ010000211.1 GCA_012514595.1 Elusimicrobiota bacterium | reverse complement strand
TTCTTGTCCCGTCGGCGTTCTTTGTCACGGACCTGGGAACAGAGAAGTTCGCCTTTGGTCTGGGGACGACATCCTCCTGGGGCCTGGGGACCGAATGGCATGCGGACAGCTTTGCCCGTTATGCGGCCACCAAGAGCACGATCGAGATGAAGGATTATCTGATCACCGGGGCCTATCAGATGACAGAAAAATTCTCCCTGGGGCTTGGGCTTGATATCGATGATGCCATGGTCGACAAGCATAAGAAACTTTATCAAGCGGGTATGGGGGATGGGGATTTCCGTCTGAAAGCGACAGATACCAGCGTCGGGTTCCGGGTCGCGGGGATGTACAAGGTCAACGAGCGCCATCAGTTCGGGGCCATGTACCGCAGTGCGATCGATCATAAATATAGGGGAACGGTGATGACGTCGAATCTTGGTAATGATGGGGTTAATAATTACCAAGCTGTTTTTGGGGGGACATCTTACCAGACCGATGTTGAGGCCAAGGCGACTTTGCCTCAAGGCATCCTTTTGGGGTATAGCTATCGCCCGAACGAGAAGTGGACCATGAACCTTGATCTGGAGTGGACCGATTGGTCCTCTACGAAAGATGAGGTCTTGACCTATCCTACGGAGACCAATGCGGTACGTTTGGCCTATCTTCAGAATGGTGTTGCCACGCCCAGAGACTGGGACAGTGTTCTTTCCGTCGGCGCTGGAGCCGAGTATGCCTTGAGCGAGACCTGGCGCGTGCGCGGCGGCGGGTTCTACCGTCAGGGGCCTGTTCCTGGGGACACTTGGGAACCAAACCTTCCGGATGCGGACAATTTCGGGATTGCCCTGGGGACGGGCATGAATCTCACCAAGAGCCTGGTGTTGGATCTGGCTTGGTCCATGATCCAGTACAAGGACAGGGTCGTCGATAATACCGTGAATGATACGTACGGCGGGATCGACGGGACCTACAAGAACAGCGCGAACCTTTTGTACGCGACATTGACCTGGGAATTCTAAGGGGCGGGGAGCCTTATGCGCATTGCGATCACGGGGGCCACAGGACTTCTGGGAAGCAATCTGCTTCTTGAGATCATCAAGAACAATCTTTCCCGCCTGGAAGACCTGGAGATCATTCTCTTTGGCCGTCAGAAAAAGAGCCGCAGTCTCGAGCGTCGGGTCAGGGATATCGTGGCAGGACCCGAAGGGCTGGCCTATCTGGAGCTGGGGGACGGCGAGGCCGCGCGTCTCGAGGCGTTCATCACGGAGCGTGTCCGGCTGATTGACTATGACCTTGACCGGCCGGACCTGGGACTCTCCTCGGAAGACCTGGAGGTCGTGCGTTCCCGCCGGATCGACCTCTTCTTCCACATCGCGTCCATGACGGATTTCCGGAGCACTCCGGTGGTCGAGCAGGCGCTCCACAAAACGAATTACGACGGAACAAAGGCGGTCCTTGGCCTTGTGAAGACCTGCAAGGTCGGGGAGTATGTCCATGTGGGGACGGCGTATTCCTGCGGGTATCGAGGGGGAAAGATCCCTCTCGCTGTCGCGGATCTCTCTGTCCGGTTCCGCAATGCCTACGAGAGGGTCAAGCTCAAGGCCGAGATGATGGTGCGCGAAGAGTGCGCGAAGGCAAAGATCAGGCTCCGCGTTTTTCGTCCTGTCACCATCTGCGGGCGGCTGATGGAAAAACCGTACGGCGCGATCACCAAGTTCGATGTTTTTTACTCGTGGGGCGCGTTCCTTCTTCGGATGAAGGCCAAGGCCGGGGTCCCGAAGGGAGCTCTTTATGAGACCCCGGCGTCGTTGCCCCTCCGGGTCGTCTGCAGTCCGACGTCAGGGCTTAACATCGTGCCCGCAGATTATGCGGCCAAGGTGATGTATCAGGTCTGCATCCAGAACGATCCGGGTGGGGATTATTATCTGGCCAACAACGATGAGACCCCGCATCACGGGCACTTGTCCTGGACCCCGGAATTCCTGAACCTGAAGCTCGGGCCTTTTGTCCCGGAGATGCCGGGGGACCTGAGCGATCTGGAGCGGTTCCACTACAAGACCGTTGGGCTCGTCCTGACGCCCTACACCACCTCCGAGCCCATGCTCTTTGATCTCGGAAATCTTGAGAGAATCCTCTCGCGGGCCGGTCTTCGCTGCCCCGTCGTCGATAAAAAGAATTTCATGGCCCTTCTTCAGTACGCCAAACAGTTCGATTTCGGACTCAAGGAAAGATGGGAGTAAATCCTTTCTCCATTCCGGTCCTCTGTTCGCTGTGCGCGATCCTCTTCGCGGCGATCTTTGTTCTGTGGCGCGGGAGGGAGGTCTTCACGAACCGGATCTTCTCGCTTTTCTGCTTCAATTCCTGTCTGTGGCTGTTCGGATATTTCATGATGTACAACACCCGGGACCCTGATCTGGCCCTCGCGTGGGCCCGTCTTGGTTTTATCGGGGTTGCGTTCCTTCCCGTCCTGGGGATCCATTTTATCGTGTCCATCCTCGGGCTTAAGCGCCATGTTCTTTTGAACATCGCGTATGTGTGGACCTTTGTCTCGGGATACTTGAGCAGCACGCCTCTGATCTACAACGGGATCGAGAAGTATTTCTGGGGCTTCTATCCGACGGCAGGCCGTCTGTATTTCATTTTCTTGAGCATGTTCGCAGGTCTTTCACCTACGGCCTCATCATCCTTCGCCGGGGGATCCACAGGGCCCAGAAGCAGGGCCGGCAGCTCTATGCCCAGCAGCTCAGGTATGTCTGCTATGCGTTTCTGATCGGTATGACCGGGATCGTGGATTACATCATCAAGTATCATCTGGAGATCTATCCATACGGATATTTCTCGGCCCTTTTGTTCATCGGGATCATTGCCTACGCCATCGTGCGTTATCGCCTGATGGACATCACGCTCGCCTTCACCAAGCTCGGGATCCTGATCGTCGTCTATGCCCTGGTCCTCGGGATCCCCCTGGGGATCGGGTGGCGGATGTTCGGGTTCGGTCCCTGGGTCTTTCCGACGGGGGCGGCGATCCTTTTGTCCACGATCGGGCCGTTCGTGTACTACTTTTTCGAACGGGAGGCCGAGGCGCGTCTTCTGTGGGAACAGAGGCGGTATCAGAAGACCCTGCGGCAGGCCTCGGCCGGCATGGGGCGTATCCGCGAGCTTGACAAGCTTCTGGGTCTCATCTCATTTATCCTGACCCGGACGGTCAAGATCGAGCATGTCGGGATCTATATGTTCCGGAAGGATACCCGGACTTTTCTTTTGTCCTCGATGCGGCGGATCAAGACGGGAGAATGGTCTCTTCCCTTCGAGCTTCCTGGGGATATGCTGATGATGAAGGCCTTTCGCCAGGATGGGGCTCCTCTGGTCTATGACGAGCTGATCCATTCCTCCTCAGAGGAAGCCCCGGATCTGGCGCGCGGGATGTCCGGTCTTCATGCGGCCCTGGTCTTTCCTATCTTTATCCGCTCAGAACTCATGACGATCGTTGTGCTGGGGCCAAAGATCCGACACACCGTTTATACGGAGGATGACATTTCGGTCTTCACGATCCTGGGGAACCAGGCGGCGCTGGCGATCGACAATGCGCTCTTTTATCAGGACATGAAACAGACGCAGGAGCAGCTTTTTAAGGCCGAGAAGATGGCTACGATCGGGATCATGGCCGACGGCCTTTCGCATCAGATCAATAACAGGCTTCATGCGATCGGGTTTGTCTCCGGGGATATGGAGGACACTCTTCGGATGAAAAGGGCCCTCTTCGCCTCTCCGGAACTGGAGGACATCGCGCAGGAGTTCGAGCGCGGGTTCCGGCGGCTCGAGGAGAATGTGGTGCACGGGCGCAATATCGTCCAGGGTCTCATGAAGTACACCCGTAAGGGAGAGGAGGGGGAGGCGCCCTGCGAGGTCGCGGACGTGCTCCGTTCCGCCTGGGAGATGGCCCAGTTCAAGGTCAAGGCGGACAGCATGCGGATCGTGGAGGACCTTCCTCCCGAGGGGCTTCGGATCCGAGGCAACTTCACCCAGATCCAGGAGGTCTTTTTCAACCTCATCGATAATGCCTATGATGCCATGATGCAGCGCAAGGACGAGATGAAGGAGCCCGGATTCTTTCCGACCCTGCGTGTCCACGCCCAGAGAGTGGAGACCGTGGTGGCCCTGACCTTCAAGGATAACGGGATCGGGGTCAAACCCGAGGATCGGGAGAAGCTTTTTACGCCGTTCTTTACGACCAAGGCGACGAGCCGCAAGGGCACGGGGCTTGGGCTTTATGTCATACGCAAGATCGTGGAGGAGAATCACGGAGGCAGGATCGAGATGGAGTCCGTGCCCGGCGAAGGGACCGAGTTCCGGATCATCCTCCCTGCCGCGGTCTGAAAGTCCGATTTTTTGTTGAAAACAAAGGATGGGAAAGGTACTTTATCCTTATCTGCTAGAGAGATCCCCGTCCAGGGAGAAGAGGTCTTATGCCCAAGCTCTTGATCGTTGATGACGAGGTCGATGTCCGCGAGTTCTCGGCGAACTTTTTCCGCAAGAGAGGTGTCGATGTGGCCGTTGCCTCCGGCGGGGCCGAGGCCCTGGAGATGATCCCCCGGGAGAGGCCGGACCTGTGTCTTCTGGATATCCGCATGCAGGGGATGACGGGAATGGAAGTCCTCCGCGAACTTCGGACCCGGAACGATGCCACTCGGGTCGTGATGGTCTCTGGGATCGAGGATGAGGGCGTGGTCTCCGAGGCCCAGTCTTTGGGGGTGGTGTCCTTCATCCATAAGCCGCTTGTTCTCGATGAGCTGGAAAAGAAGGTCATGAAGGAGCTGGGACTTTCCTCATGAGCACAATCAAGATCGACTACAAGAGGGAACTGGAGCTGGCCAGCCGCGGCATGATCATGATCCATGATCATACGCTCCTGATCCGTCTTTTGGTCCGGATGCTCGTCAGAAAGGCGCATCTCAAGCATGCCGGGATGATCCTTTTCGATCCCCGGAAGGAAGAGTATGTCCTGGCGGTATCCCGGGGGGAGGCCGGAGAAAGGATCCCCGAGCACTTCCTCAGGTTCGACAAGGACCATCCGCTCATCAAGATCTTCTTTGAGAAGGAATACAAATATCTTATCAATAACCGCAACGCCCTTTTGGTCGATGACCTCAACAAGCTCATCTGGCGGGAGAGTGTCATCGAAGGAGGCAACGGCACCCGGGAGCTTCTGCACAAGGTCAGCGATCAGATGCCCATGCTCAATAGTGTGGCCTGCGTTCCGGCGTTCTACCGTCATCAGCTTCTTGCCATTCTTCTTTTGGGCCCCAAAAAGGACGGGGAGCGTCTCGAGCAGGACGAGCTGGATTTCTTCGCGGCCTTGGCCTCGGATGTGGCCATGGCCATCCGCAACGCCCAGCTGTTCGAGGACCTGAGGCGTGAGGCCGAGCGAAACCGAAATATGTTCGTCCAGACCGCGATCGCGCTCGGGACCGCGATCGAAGCCAAGGACCCGTACACTCACGGTCACACCGAACGCGTGACGGGGTATGCGGTCGCCATCGCCCGCCGGATGCTCGTGCGAGGAGAACTGGAGTCTTCCTCCAAGTTCTTCGAGAATCTTTATATCGCCAGTCTCCTTCATGATATCGGTAAGATCGGGATCTCGGAGGCCATCCTCATGAAAAAGGCCACGCTGACGCCCGAAGAGATGGCGGTCATGAAGACGCATGCCCAAAGGGGCGCGGACATCCTTTCTCCGGTCAGCGATTTTGAAGGGTGCATCGCGGCTGTCCGGCATCATCATGAGAGATATGACGGGTCGGGATATCCTGACGGGCTCAAGGACGGAGAGATCCCGGTGAGCGCCTCCATCATTGCGGTCGCGGATTCTTATGATGCGATGACGACCGACCGGCCTTACCGCAGCAGCATGACCAAGGAACGCGCCGCTATCGAGATCCGCAGTGCTTCCGGCAGGCTTTATGATCCCAAGGTCGTCTCCGCCTTCTTCGAGCTTTATGAAAGAGGCGAGCTTTAATTCTTCCGGATGAAGAGCAAGGAGGGTGTTATGGCAGGGGAAGGGATCACGGCGATCAACGAGAAGGTCCGAAGGGAAAGCGCTTTTGTGAGCGCTCTTTTGATGGAGACCCAGAAGGTCGTGGTGGGGCAGCGGGAGCTCCTCGAACGTCTCCTTGTCGGGATCCTGGCGAATGGTCATGTGCTCGTGGAGGGGGTTCCGGGACTGGCCAAGACCACCGCGGTCAAGACCCTTGCCGAGACCCTTCAGGCCCGCTTTCAAAGGATCCAGTTCACACCGGACATGCTCCCGGCGGACCTGATCGGGACCACGATCTATGATCCGAGGTCCGCGACGTTCTCCGTGAAAAAAGGGCCGGTCTTTGCGAATATCATCCTCGCCGATGAGATCAACCGCGCCCCGGCCAAGGTGCAGAGCGCTCTGTTGGAGGCCATGCAGGAGCGACAGGTCACCATCGGCGACCAGACCTTGCCACTGCAGGATCCTTTTCTTGTCATGGCGACGCAGAACCCCATCGAGCAGGAGGGAACCTATCCTCTGCCCGAGGCCCAGGTGGACCGCTTCATGCTGAAGGTCCGGGTGACCTATCCTTCCGTCGAAGAAGAACGCGAGATCCTCAAGCGCATGGCCTTCACGGACCGCAGGATCGCGGTCAACAGGATCGTTTCTCTCGACGATATTCTTCGTGTGCGCCAGGTGGTGGACGAGATCTATGTGGATGAGAAGATCCATCACTATATCGTGGATATCGTCGAGGCCTCGCGGGATCCCGAGAGTCACGGGCTCAAGGATATCAGGCCCCTTGTCCAGTACGGGGCGAGTCCCCGCGCCACGATCGCACTCGCGCTGGCCTCCAAGGCCTATGCCTTCATCCAGGGGCGGGGATACGTGACCCCGCAGGATGTGAAATCGATCGGGATGGATGTCCTGAGGCACCGGATCATCCCGACCTACGAGGCCGAGGCCGAGAACAAGACCTCCGAGGATATCGTCCGTCGGATCTTTGATGAAGTGAAGGTGCCCTGAAAAAGCCCGGAGCACAGAGCGGGGAGCGGAGAGGGTAAAGAGCCTCCCGCGTTTTGAGTTCCATGCTCTGAGCTCTAGGCTCTGTGCGTTCTATGCTTCCCCACTCCCTTTTTGACAAGATCCGCCGTATCGAGATCGTGACAAGCCGTCTGGTGACGGATGTGTTCGCGGGGCAGTACCACAGTGTCTTCAAGGGCCGCGGGATCGAGTTCGATGAGGTGAGGGAGTATCAGCCTGGAGATGACACGCGCCTCATCGACTGGAACGTGACCGCCCGTACCGGCATCCCGCATATCAAGAAATACGTCGAGGAGCGGGAACTGACGGTCATGCTCATGGTCGATGTGTCCCGCTCCTGCCATTTCGGGACCGTCCGGGACGTCAAGAACCGGATGGCGGCCGAGATCGCGGCGGTCCTGGCGTTCTCTGCGATCCGCAACAACGACAAGATCGGGCTTCTTTTTTTCAGTGATACTGTCGAGAAATATATTCCTCCCCGCAAGGGCCGGGGGCATGTGCTGCGTCTGATCCGGGAGGTCCTGTCCTATGAGCCGCAGGGGCGGGGCAGCCGGGCGGAGACGGCCCTGGAGTTCCTGAACAAGGTTTTGTCCCGTCGGGCCGTGTGTTTTCTGATCTCGGATTTTCTGGGGCCGGCCGATGCGGAGGGGATCCGAAAGGTCCTGACGGTCACGAACCGCCGTCATGATCTCATCGCGGTCACCCTGAACGATCCCCGGGAGGTCGATCTGCCGGATTGCGGACTTCTGGAACTTGAGGATGCGGAGGCCGGGATCCGTCGGGTAGTGGATACCTCCGACCGAAAGGCCCGGGAGAGTTATGCGGCCCGGGCCCGGGAGCGTCTGGCGCTGCGAGCAAGGACTTTTCGGGCTGTGGGCATGGACCATATCGATGCCTGGACCGACAGGTCGTTCTCGGATGAACTGGTCCGGTTCTTTGCCATGCGCAGACGGAGGATGCGATGAGCGGGTGTAGGGCACAGGGCACAAGCCAAAAGACGCAGAGCGGGAACAAGAGAGCAAGAGGGAGGTCGTGGGGTTTTCTTGTTTTCTTGTGTCACGTGTCCTGTCTCCTGTGTCTTTCTGCTTTCGCAGAGGAGCTCCGGGATGTGCGGGCTCCTTTGCCGATCCCTTCAGGCATGGAAAGGTTATTTCTCGCCGGAATGTTTCTTCTTGGCGTGCTTCTTTTGTTGGGCGTCCTCCGGGTTTGGATGCGGCGGAAGACGGGGATCGTTCCTGAGGTTGTCCGTTTGCCCTGGGAGATCGCGATGGAGGCGCTGGAGGCCCTCGAGCCTCGGGTCGGTCTTTTGAGGAGTTCCGAAGATGTGAAGGCGTATTATTCCCGCCTCTCAGAGGTGCTGCGAGAGTATATCGGTTCCCGGTTCGGGGTCCGGGCCCCGGAGATGACGACCGATGAGTTCATGGCCGTGGCGCGGTCCTCCGCGTTCCTTTCGGCAGGGCAGAAGGTCGAGATCGGCCGGTTCCTGGAGGCCTGTGACAGGGTCAAGTTCGCGAAGTATCTCCCGGAAGGGGCGGAGGCGATCGAGGGGCTCCGGATGATCCGCGCGTTTGTTCTGGGGACCATCCCGCAGCCTGATCCGCAGAAGGGATAGTAAATGGAATTCCGGACTCCCCTTTTTTTATGGATCATCCCCCTGGTCGTCGGGGGGCTTGTCTGGGCCTTCTTTCACCGAAGGCCAGGAGCCTTTCTTTTTCCTGCGGATGTTCTTTTGGAAGGGATCCGTCCGACGCTCAAGGTCCGTCTGAGGCATGCGCCGTTCTTTTTGAGGCTGGTGGTCCTGACCCTTGTTCTTTTTGCGTTGGCGGGACCCCGCAGTCCCCTGGAAGGGGGCCGTGTGCATGTCGAGGGGGTGGACATCGTTCTTCTGGTCGACTCTTCGACCAGCATGGCGGCCGAGGATTTTACCCTGAAGGGACAGAGGGCCAACCGCCTTGAGGCGGTGAAGAGAGTGGTCGCCGAGTTCGTCGAGAAAAGGAAGGACGATCGTCTGGGGCTGATCGCCTTTGCGGGGAGGCCGTATACGGTTTGTCCTCTTACCGTGGATCACGCCTGGCTTTTGACCAATCTGGAGAGGCTCCAGTTCGGGCTGATGGAGGACGGGACCGCGATCGGGTCGGCCATTGCGGCGGGGGTGAACCGGTTGCGCGACAGCAAGGCCAAGAGCCGGGTCCTGGTGCTTCTCACCGACGGGATGAACAACGCCGGGTCTGTCCCCCCGCATCAGGCCATGGAGATCGCCAGGACCCTGGGGGTTAGGATCTACACGATCGGGGCCGGAACGCGCGGGATGGCGCCGTACCCTGTCCAGGACATTTTCGGGCGGAGCGGTTATCAGAACATCCCGACAGAGATCGACGAGAAGATCCTTGAGGAGATCGCCGAGGGGACGGGCGGTCAGTATTTTCGGGCCACCGACACGGCCTCTCTCCAGGAGATCTACGACAAGATCGATCTTCTGGAAAAGACCGAGTATGAGGATGTCACGTATCGGGAGTATCGGGAACTCTTTTCCGTCTTTTTGATCGCGGCCCTGGGGGTTCTTCTCATTGAAGTGCTCCTGGCCCGGACCGTCTTTTTGTCTGTCCCTTGAGGAGGGGATGACGATGACCTTTGCGGCACCTGAGATGTTTTGGGGGATGGTCTCCGTTGTGATCTTCGCGGGGGGGCTTTATCTCTTGTC
Organism: Elusimicrobiota bacterium; assembly: GCA_012514595.1. GTDB lineage: Bacteria > Omnitrophota > Gorgyraeia > Zapsychrales > Fredricksoniimonadaceae > JAAYZZ01. The sequence continues at coordinate 2,991 of JAAYZZ010000211.1, read as the reverse complement.
CAAGGTCCGGCGCAAGAGGGTGCGGCGGTTCCTGGACAAGCGGCTTTTGCCCGAGGTCGCGCAGGGTTATTCTTCGCGTCAGTATCTCCTCAGGGAGCTCTGGCTGGTCGCGGCCGCGGTCTTTTCCGTCGTGGCCCTGGCAAGGCCTCAGTGGGGATTCCAGTGGCAGGAGGTCCGGCGCAGCGGTTCCGATATCCTTTTTGCGGTCGATGTCTCCAAGAGCATGCTGACCGAAGATATCCGTCCGACCCGTCTGGACCGTGTGAAGTTGGCGGTGCGGGATTTCCTGAAACGACTTGGCGGTGACCGGGTGGGGATCATTGCCTTCTCCGGGGATGCGTTTCTGGTGTGTCCGCTCACGGTCGATATGGCCGGTGTCCTTTTGAGCCTTGAGGACCTGAACGCGGGGACGATCCCGCGGGGCGGGACCAACATCGGTTCCGCCATCGCCGAGGGGATGAGGGCCCTTGAGAAGATGCCTGTCAAAAGCAGTCTTCTGGTCCTGATCACCGACGGGGAGAGCCTCGAGGGGGATCCTCTGTCCTGGGCGAAGAAGGCCGCCGAGAAGGGGATCAGGATCGCCACGATCGGGGTCGGAACGGAGAATGGAGAGATGGTGCGGGTCCCGGATGAGAAGGGTCAGATGGTCTTTCTCAAGGATCCCGAGGGTAATTTTGTCAAATCGCGGCTCAATGAACCGCTCCTCAGGCAGGTCGCCGCTCTCACCGGCGGAGCCTATATCCGGGCGAGCGGGGCCGATTTCGGCCTGGACTATCTTTATGACGAGCAGATCGCAAAGACCGCAAAACGGGACGAGGACGGCAGGGTCAGCCGACGGATGATCGACAGGTTCCAGTATCCCCTGGTCCTGGTCCTGCTCTGTCTGTTCGCAGAGATGTTCGTGACCATGAGGAAGAGATGAAGAGACCGGTCCTTGTGACAGTGTTGGTCCTTGCGTTCCCTTCGATCGTGTGCGCCGCGCCCGGATGGCGGGAGGTCCGTCAGGGGAACAGGGCGTTCACCGACGGGGATTTTGCTGCCGCGACGGCCTTCTATGAGAAGGCGCTGGAAAAGGCGCAAGAGGCTCCTGTTGTGGAATACAATCTGGGGACCGCGCGTCAGAAGGCGGGGGATCAGGACAAGGCGGTCGATCATCTCCGCAGGGCTCTTCTGATGGACGATGAAAAGGTCCTGCCGCTGGTCCGTTACAATCTCGGGCGGGCCCTTTATTATAAAGGGATGGCCCGGGGGCCAGAGGACCGCGATGGCGCGATCAAGGACCTCGAGGAATCCCTCGGGTATTTTCAGAAGGTCATGGATGAAGATCCCAAGGATGAGGACGCAAGGTTCAATCATGAGGTCGTGAAGAGGGAGCTGGAGCGTCTCAAGGTCCAGCCTCCTTCCTCCTCGTCCTGTCCTTTGGGAAAGAACGATAAGGATCAGCAGGGCGATCCGCAGAAGAAAGACGAAGGATCTCAGGATCAGAAAGCGGAGGCGCGGGGCGAGTCAGGGGAACAGGAAGCCGGGGAGCGGGCGGAGGGTTCAAAAGGAGCGCAGGATCCCCGGGAGGATTCCTCGCTGAACGATGTTCCGGAGCCCGGCGAGAGAGAGGACTCGGCTCAGGAAGATCGGCCGGACGAGGACCAGGGGGAAGGGGCCTCCGAGTCCTCCCAGGGTCCCGCCGGAGATGAAGAGAAAGAGGGGGCTTCCTCTGGACAAGTTCGGGAGGGCGGCCTATTATCTGAAAAAGAGGCCCAGGCGATGCTGGATGAGTTCGGTCGGCAGGAAGAGCCCAAAGGATTGTTGAACCTGGTGCCGCGATCCGGAAAGAATGCGGGAGTTGTGAGGGACTGGTAAGGATATGGGACAAGCGACAAGGGACAGGGGGCAGGGAAAAAAAGGCAGAAAAAGGCTCTCTTTTTTTTCTCATCTTTTCTCTCTTCTTTGTTTCTTCGTTGTCCCCTGTTCCTTGTCCCTTGTCCCGTTCTCTTTTGCAGACGAGATCTCATTTACGGCTGAAGTCGATCCTGCCCGTCTGACGTTGGGGACCGCGGGGCATCTCATCTTGACCGTCCAGGGGGCGCAGAACCTGGAGCCGCCCAGGATTCCCCCGATCGACGGGTTCGAGACCCGCTATATCGGCCCCTCGACGCAGATCCGGGTCGTTAATGGCACTTATTCCTCCTCCCAGGCCTTCACATATCTTTTGATCCCTCTCAAAGAGGGGAAGTTCACGATCCCCTCCTTTGATCTGACGGTCCAGGGGCAGGACTATCAGACCCGGGCCCTTGTCGTCGATGTGGGGCCTGCCGCTGCGGATGGGGGAGAGGCCTCGGGTCAGGATGATCCCGCGACACTGGCCGATCAGATCCGGATGGTGATCGTGCCCGCGAAGGCCGGATGCTTTGTGAACGAGGAGGTTCCGGTCACGGTCAAACTTTATGTTGGGAAAGTACAGCTCAAGAACATCTCACTTCCGGAGATCCGCCAGACGGGATTCGCGCTGTCTGGCGACCCTGAGATCCGGCAGTATCAGGAGGTCCTCGGGGGGCAGGCCTATCAGGTTGTGGAATTCCGGACCGTGATGACCCCTCTCAAGGCCGGGGACATCTCCCTCGGGCCTGCGGTCGTCTCTGCCGATCTTCTTTTGAAGACAGCGTCGCGGCGCTCTCCTTTCTCGGGAAGCGTCTTTGATGACGAGTTTTTTTCCTCGTTCTTCGGGAATTATCAGGCCCGGCGCATCTCGATCACGGCCCCGTCGGTGGCGATGAGGGTCCGGGACCTTCCTGTGGAGGGGGCCCCGCAGGGGTTCTCGGGTGCGGTCGGCCGTTTTACAATGGATGCCGTGCTATCTCCGTCGGAGGTGAAGGTCGGAGATCCCCTGACGCTCCGGGTGACCGTTATGGGGGCCGGGAACATGACGCCGGTCGCCCTTTCTCCGATCCAGAGTTCGGATTTCAAGATGTATGATCCCCAGGTCACCCAGGAAGA
>JAAYZZ010000022.1 GCA_012514595.1 Elusimicrobiota bacterium | reverse complement strand
CCGGTCCAGGTGATCGTGATCGTCCCGATCTGCCAGTTGTCATTGCTCCCCGCGTCAGCGGAATCCCGCCCCAGAAGGGTCATCCCATTCTCCGCATTGTTATTTTCGACATCCACGTAGCGGATATCCTGTTCTCCGCCGCTGGCCAGGGTCAGATAGGCCTGTTCATTGGTCGAGGTCGAACTGCGAAGAAGGAGCCTCTCTCCGTCGGATTCTGAAAACCCCTTCAGTGTGAGACTATTGGCCACGGTCTGTTCGGAAAGGGCCTCAAAGGTGAGCGTGTGACCCGTGGCGGAGGGGATCTCCTTTACGAGATCGTAAAAATCCGTGGAACCGTAGATCGTCTGGTCCGTTCCATCAAGATAGACGGCGCCATCGACCCCGTAGGAAAAAGTGCCGGTGTTGGTCCAGTCCCCGGCCACGGACATATTGAGGCTATTCGAGCTGAAGATCCCGGCGGTGTTGATAAAATCACCGTTGACATCAAGATCATGATCGGTCAGGACAACGGTTCCGGCGGCATGATGCGCGAGGGTCCCGAACTCGTCGGCCGCGTCGCTGCCGGGGGTCAGGGTCTGGGTCCCGGTCGCGGCCGTGAAATAGACGGACCCGTTCCCTCCGGAATAATACCCGGCGCCCGTCATGGTCCAGTCCCCGTTCAGATAGATGATCCCGTCCGTCGCGGAAAGAACTCCGGAATTCGTGAGGTCTCCGGAATTTCCGTCAAGCTGCAAATGAAATTCACCACCAGCAACATTGAACTCAGCCCCGGAGGGGATCGAGAGACCCGCAGCCCAAGCGGTGAGAGCAGATAGACAAAGGCCTACCCCCAGAAAGAGGGCGCTTTGCAGGCGCCAGAAGGCATTCCCTGTCTCTCGGCCCATAGGCAATTAAAGAATATTAATACGAATATTTTTGAAATTATCTAAACTCATATTATCAGACCATTTAGAGATCAAAACCTGTTTCTGGATTTTTTTCACATGTAATCGGAAGGCAAGAAGGGCGAGATAAAAAGAGTCTATCAGAGAGAGACCTTGCAGGCGCCCTCACCGACCAGGGCCTTGATCTCTTCCATGAGGACCTCGTTGGGCGCGACAAAAAGACCCTGGCCCACCTTGATCTCGACACTGCGGTGGTTCTTGGTATCGATGCGCAGATGCACAGGGACTTTTCCGGGGAACAGTTCCAGTTTTTTCCGGATGAGCGCGAGCTTTTCAGGTCCCGCCTTTGTCATGTCGAGGGTGATCATCCTCACCATCCGGTAGATGTCGCTGATATCCCCGATCTCGTCGATAAAGATCTTGGGGGCCTCCCCCTCGCGGCTCACCTTGCCCTTCACGACGACGATCGCTCCCTCCTTGATGCGGGGAGCGGCCTGCTGATAGGCCTTGGGGAATACCAGGGCCTCGACAGACCCTTCGAGGTCCTCGACCCCCAGGATGGCCATGCGTTCCCCTGTCTTTTTGGTCGTAGTGAGCTTCACGTGAGACAAGAGCGCGATAAGGACCGCGGTCATCTCCTCGCGCATCCCCGAAAGGGTCGCGGTCGTCGCATTGGTAAAGAGCTTGCGCTCGACCTCGTAACGCTCCAGCGGATGACCGCTCAAGTAAAAGCCGAGAAGCTCCTTCTCGAAGCTCAGTATCTGCGGCTGCGGCCATTCCTTCATCTCGGGGTAGACCTCAGCTCGGGCCGAAAATCCGCCATTGTCCTCGCCCATCCCGAAAAAGGACATCTGCCCCACCGCCTCCTCGCGCTGCCGTTTGGTGCCGGAAGCCATGGCCTCGTCCAGCGAGGCCATCATCTGGGAGCGCTTGACGCCGAAGGAATCGAGTGCCCCGCACTTGATGAGACTCTCGAGGACCTTGCGGTTATTGGTCCGCGTATCGACCCGCCGGCAGAGATCGTAGACGGAAGCGAAGGGCCCATCCTTCTCCCTTTCTCCGACGAGAGATTCGATCGCGGCGAGCCCCACGTTCTTGACGCCCAAAAGCCCGTAGCGGATCCGGTCGTCGCCCGTGACGCGAAAGACCGCACGGCTCTCGTTCACATCCGGCGGAAGGACCCGGATGCCCATCGCGAGTGCCTCCCTGCGGTACTCAACGATCTTGTCGATGTTGTCCTTTTCATTGGTGAGGAGCGCGCACATGAACTCGACGGGATAATTGGCCTTGAGCCAGGCCGTGCGGTAGCTCACGAAGGCATAGGCCGCCGAATGGCTCCGGTTGAACCCGTAACCCGAAAAATAATCGATCAGGTCAAAGAGACGATTGGCCTCTTCCTCCTCGATCGCGCTCTCCTTGCGGCATCCCTTGACAAAGGTCGCGCGCATCTTCTGCATGACGTCCGCCTTCTTCTTCGACATCGCCCGTCGGAGATTATCGGCCTCCGTCATCGAGAACCCGGCGAGCTCGCAGGCCATCTGCATGACCTGCTCCTGATAAATGGCGACCCCGTAACTGTTCTTGAGGACCTTCTCCAGCTTG
>JAAYZZ010000210.1 GCA_012514595.1 Elusimicrobiota bacterium | reverse complement strand
CGGCGACTGTCTTTGACCCGGGGTTCCAGGCGGCTCCTGTTATTGTGGCTAACACGCGTGCGCTGAAAGGGCTTTCCGATGAGGAACTGACGGCGGTCCTGGCCCATGAAATGGGACATGTCTGGCTTCGGGAGGCGCAATATACTGCGGATCGTCTTTTCGTGGAGGCCGGTGATCCGGAAGTCGACGGAGAGACGGCCCAGGACTTGCGGTTGCAGTCCCTGGAGATCCTGTGGGAGATCGAACAGAGGGCAGATGTGTTGAGTGTGGCATTGGTCCGCGAGCTCTTCCCGTCGGAGGCCCGTTCTCCGGCGGCGCCGTTGCAGAAAGCGCTGGAGCGCTTCGGTTCTTCCGAGATCAAGGGATATGTTGAGAGCCTGTCGGAAAGAGAGGGTCTTTCCGACAGGGCGAAAGCGTTCGATGTGCATCTGGATCTTGATCGGCGTCAGGCATTCTTGATGGGCGTGGACTATCGGCTCGAGGGTCGCACCCTCTGGGAGGCTGTCCGGCATTTCGTCGAAAGGCCCTGGCCCGAGGCGATCGGCATTCGCCCGATCCCCGCGCGCAGGGATCTTACGGACCTGGGCGGTATCGACATGAGTTCTGATCATTTGGACCTGACCGAATCCGGAGACAGGCTCGAGCGGTCTTCCACCGCAGCTCCCGCCCTTTGGACCCGTGAGATCGAGGGGCTTGTGCCGGTGATCCTTACCATCACACCATTGGATGCCCAGGCATTTTTTACAAAGTAGGGATCTCAAACTATTGGTTCCTTATGGGCAGCAAGTAGTTACGGGTCTGAAATCAAAATCTCCGTCGAGCATTTTCTGTTGACTTTTCTTATTAAATATTTAATATAAGTGCCAATATTCATTTCCGGAATCTCCATCTTTTGTATATTTATAACAATCTGAAATAACGGAGGTTACGACAATGGCCGAGTGGATAGGTATTGATCGTCGCGCCAGGCGCTGCTACGGATTCGATGAGGTTGCCCTCGTTCCCGGTCTCCAGACCATTAATCCCAATGAAGTGGATACGCGTGTGAACATCGCGGGTATCGAGGTCAATGTGCCCATCCTCGCCGCCTCGATGGACGGTGTTGTGGATGTCAATTTCGCGATCACGATGGGAAAGCTCGGCGGTATCGCGGTCCTCAACCTCGATGGCGTCCAGACCCGCTACGAGGATCCGGGGGAGATCCTCTCCCAGATCGCCAAGGCGACCCCCGCAGAGGCGACCCAGATCCTTCAGAAGATCTACCAGCCCAAGATCCAGGAAAAACTCATCGCCAAGCGCGTGGAACAGATCAAAAGCGCGGGCGTTCCGGCGGTCGTCAGCTGCATCCCGCAGAATGCCGAACGGTTCTCCCAGATCGCGGCCGAGGCCGGGGCGAGCCTTTTCATCGTCCAGTCCCAGGTCTCTTCTCCCAAACATATCTCGACGGAATACAAGGTCGTGGATTACGGCCAGTTGTGCGCGAATTCCAGGATCCCGATCGCGATTGGAAATGCCGTTACCTATGAGATGGCACTCCAGCTCATGGAGCTGGGGGCGAGCGCGGTCTTTATCGGGGTTGGGCCGGGGGCGGCCTGCACCACACGCGGGGTCCTGGGGATCGGGGTCCCGCAGATCACGGCGACGGTGGACTGCGCCGCGGCGCGTGATCATTATTACCGGCGCAAGGGAAAATATGTCCCGATCGTTACCGACGGCGGGATGCGGATCGGCGGAGAGGTGTGCAAGGCCTTTGCCGCTGGTGCGGATGCCGTCATGATCGGCTCCGCGTTCGCCAAGGCGAAGGAAGCCCCGGGGGGCGGGTATCACTGGGGGATGGCCACAAGTCACGCCAACCTTCCGCGAGGGACGCGGATCCATGTGGGCCAGATGGGGACCCTGGAAGAGATCCTTTTCGGGCCGGCCAAGGTGGATGACGGGTCGCAGAACCTGATGGGCGCGCTCAAGACCTCGATGGGGTCCGTCGGTGCCGCGAACATCAAGGCCATGCACGAGGTGGAGATCATCATCGCGAATTCCTTCCAGAGCGAGGGCAAGGTCTTCCAGATGAGCCAGAGGGTGGGGATGGGAAAATAAGGCAGCGGGCCGCGGGTTGCGGGCAGCAGGGGATCTGCTGTCTGTTGCCGGTTGCCTTTTGCCCCTCAAAAAGGTAGACGACACATGCCAAAAATGACCAAGAAATCCGTGAAGAAGAGCGCCAAGGCCAAGAAGCCGGTCAAAAAGACAGAGAAACCGGCGCAGAAGCCGACCAAGAAGCCTGTGAAGAAGGGGCTTTTCAAGAAACTGACGCTCCGGAAGTTCGGCTCCAGGAAGGCAGTGGCCAACGGCGGTTTTGGCAAGATGGAGAGCCGGCAGGTCAGTCTCCTGAAGGGCAGCACCCGCACCCTGAACATCAAGGTCAAGAAGATCAAGAGCCGCGACGTGATCCTGGTCCTGGATTTCGGCTCCCAGTATACCCAGCTCATTGCGCGCCGCATCCGCGAGTGCAAGGTCTTTTCCCAGATCGTTCCGTTCAACATCACACCCGAGAAGATCCGCGAGATGGGGGCCAAGGGGCTGATCCTTTCGGGCGGGCCGATGAGCGTCTACGACCAGAACGCGCCCCATCCGGACAAGGAGATCTTCAAGATGGGGCTTCCCATCCTGGGGGTCTGCTACGGGATGCAGGTCATTACCCAGATGTTCGGCGGGAAGGTCAACAAGTGCAAGGGCCGCGAGTACGGACGGGCCGAACTTTTCGTGGACAGCAACCGCGATATGTTCGCGAATCTCCCGACGAACCTCACGGTCTGGATGAGCCACGGGGATGAGCTCATCAAGCTCCCTTCGGGATTTGATAAGATCGCCCACACGCTCAACAACAGTTGTGCGGCCATTGCCAATCGCTCCAAGAAGATCTACGGGGTCCAGTTCCATCCCGAGGTCGTGCACACCCAGCGGGGGAACCAGGTCCTGCAGAATTTTGTTGGCGGCATCTGCGGATGTCTGCCGCGCTGGACCATGGACCGTTTTGTCGATTCCTCGATCAAGAAGCTGCAGGAACAGATCGGTAAGGGCAAGGTCGTCCTCGGTCTTTCGGGGGGGGTGGATTCCTCGGTTGCCGCGGTCCTGTTGAGCAAGGCGATCGGCATGAACCTTCACTGCATTTTCGTCGATAACGGGGTGCTTCGCAAGAACGAGGCCAAGGCGGTCACCAATACCTTCAAGGGGAATTTCAAGATGAATTTCCACGTGGTCGATGCCTCCCAGCGCTTCCTCAAGGAGCTGGAGGGCGTGACCGACCCCGAGGAGAAACGCAAGATCATCGGCCGCGTCTTTGTCGAGGTGTTCCAGGAGAATGCCAAAAAGATCAAGGGCGTTCAATTTTTGGGCCAGGGGACCCTTTATCCGGATGTGATCGAATCGGTCTCGCCGACCGGCGGTCCTTCGGTGGTCATCAAGAGCCACCACAATGTCGGCGGACTTCCCAAGACGCTTCACCTGGAACTGGTCGAGCCTCTGCGGGACCTCTTCAAGGACGAGGTTCGGGCGATCGGAAAGGTCCTGGGGATGCCCGAGGTGATCCTCAAGCGTCAGCCCTTCCCGGGGCCGGGCCTGGCGATCCGCATTCTCGGGGATGTGACCGAGGAGAGGCTCAATATCCTCCGTGAGGCGGACGAGCGTGTGCTGGAGGAGATCAAACGGGCCGGGCTTTATGATCAGATCTGGCAGTCCTTTGCCGTCCTGCTTCCTGTCAAGACCGTGGGGGTCATGGGCGACCAGCGGACCTATGAGAATGTGGTCGCGATCCGCTGTGTGACATCTCTCGACGGGATGACGGCGGACTGGGTCCAGCTGCCGTATGATCTCATGGGTAAGATCTCCAACCGCATCATCAACGAGGTGAGGGGCGTCAACCGGGTCGTTTACGACATCAGTTCCAAGCCTCCGGCCACGATCGAGTGGGAGTAAGAAAAAGGTCGAGAGATCTAAAGGTCCAGAGGCGGAAAGTCAAAGAGTTAAAAGAAACATCAGAAGGCCCGGGGGGAATTCCCTCGGGCCTTTTTTTGATTTTTGTATTTCTTGGGAAAGCCGGCCTTGATCTTTCCCCTCAAGAGGGCATAAATGTGGTGTAAAACCCAAATTTGTAGTTGACACCATTATTCTATTTTGGTATGTTTTCAAAGAACGAAAGGAGATGGAATGACACTTCCCGAACAGGGATGTTCCCTGCGTGAGAAGAAATTTGTAAAGACAAAGGTCTCTCTCATGCAGGAATTCATGAAGCGCTTGAAGTCCACCCGTTTCTCGGAGATCTCGATCAAGGAGGTCTGTGAGACGGTGGAGGTCTCGGAAAGCACCTTCTACAATTATTTCCCCCAGAAAGTGGATGTTGTTTGTTATTTCAAGAATT
>JAAYZZ010000209.1 GCA_012514595.1 Elusimicrobiota bacterium | reverse complement strand
GGGACCGGTTGCCGATCGAGCATCTCATCAAAGAAAGCCCGAGGGTCCCCGAAAAGATCAAAGAATAGCTTAATACAATAGGTGATCTGATAGACCTCACCGCGGGCAATATGGTCCCGGATCGTGTCAATATCCCGTCCGTAGTCCTCTCGAGAAATGTTATACCGGAACCCCCCGGCCCTGGCCCGCACCCCGGAAGAGGCCTTGAGGACCCGGGCCCTGGGAGCCCGAAAGGCCCCCATCAAAAGAAGCGGGAATCCGTAGTCTTTATCTTCATAAAGTTTCGATTCGAGGGAATATCCGGCCTCGTAAGACAAATATCCGGCCAGCCAGAACCCGTCATGAACGGCGCGCTCCATGGCCTCAAAGCCCTCTAAAAGGCCCGAAGGACGGTCCACCCGGATCAGATGATGGGGGTTTTCAAAAAGAAGCGGTTTTCGCTCAAAGACAGTATAGACGCGCATGACCCTCCCCGAAAAGCCTGGGTGCCCCGGAAGGTCCGGAGGCTAGGTCATGGCTTAAGGAATGCGATTGATGTTAAAAGAGGGGGCCGCTCATGTCAAGAGGCGGTCGGCCTCTTTGAATTTCTTAAGGACAAGATCACGCACATCACGAAAGACCTGAAGGACCTCGGGGGACTCTGCCTGTGCGTGAGGCGGATCGGGAAAAGGCCAGTGGAGGATCCGGGTCCCACCCGGAAATACAGGGCAAGCCTCTTTGGCGTTATCACACACCGTGATGACATAGTCCATGGCCTTCCCCTTGAACTCCCCGACATGTTTGGACCTGTGCCCCGAAATGTCGATCCCCGCCTCGGCCATCACCCGGATGGCCAAAGGATTCACGACGCAAGGCCGTGTCCCGGCGCTGAAGACCTCAAACCTGTCACCGTGAAAATGACGAAGCGCGCCCTCGGCCATCTGGGACCGGCAGGAGTTCCCCGTGCACAGGATCAGGACCTTTCTTTTCATGCCGCCTCCGTTGGAAACTTATTCTTTGTCCGAAGACAGAAGCGGACCAGCATGAGCATGACCGGGACCTCGATCAGAACTCCGACGACCGTCGCCAACGCGGCCCCGGAAGAAAGCCCGAAGAGCATCGTGGCGGTCGCGATGGCCACCTCGAAATGATTACTCGCGCCGATCATGGCCGAGGGAGCCGCATCCTCATAGACCAGGCCCATCTTCCGTGCGATCCAATATGTCAGGCCAAAGATCAGGGCCGTCTGAAGGAAAAGCGGTATCGCGATCCAGAGGATCGTGAGCGGCTGAGCCAGAATGACATCCCCCTTGAAAGAAAAGAGAAGCACCAGGGTCATGAGGAGCGCCGCGATCGAGACCGGGGACAAAAAAGGAAGAAATCTTTCCTGGAACCACTCCCCACCCCTCTTCTGAATGATCCACCGACGGGAAAAGAACCCGGCGACCAAAGGCAGCGCCACATAGACCGCAATGGACAAAAGAAGCGCCTGCCAGGGGACCGGCATCCTCCCCACCCCCAGGAGGAATCCGCCTAGGACCCCGTAAAGAAGCAGCATGGTCAGCGAATTGATGGCGACCATGACAAGGGTGTGCCCGTCGTTCCCTTTAGCCAGAAAACCCCAGACCAGGACCATCGCGGTACACGGCGCGATCCCCAAAAGAATGCACCCCGCAAAATAACTCCTCCATAAAGGCACCTGAAGGAACTTGACACCCTCCTCCAGAACAACGGTCCCCGCGCCATGCACCGATCCGACCGCCCAGTCGGCCCCCGGCGGCAGCTTCACCAGGTCCATGGCCTCCACCCCGATCAGTCCCCGGAAAAGAACGCCCAGAAAAAGATAGGCGATGGCATACATGGTGAAGGGCTTGACCGCCCAATTGATAAAAAGCGTGAGGCCAACAGGCTTCGGAGATCGTCCGGCCCGGATGACCTGGGCGAAATCGATCTTGACCATGATGGGATACATCATGAAAAAGAGACAGATGGCGATGGGGATGGAAATGACAGGCGCTCCCTCCACCGAGATCGACAACCCGTCGAGGGCAGAGGCAAAACCAGGGGC
>JAAYZZ010000208.1 GCA_012514595.1 Elusimicrobiota bacterium | reverse complement strand
GTTCCGGAAAAGGACCTGTGGGTCAACCTGTCCCCCTATGAACCGGACCGGATCATCCCTGAAGCCTTTGGCCGGACCGAGATGGGACGTGATCTTCTCGCGCAGGATTATATCCTCAAACAGTTGACAGCTTCCCTCAGCCATCCCGAAAAGAAATTGGGGAGGGACTTTTGGGACCGGGTCTATGCCCGTCTGGCAGAAGAAGGCATTACGGATATCTCGCCGGATATCTTCAATAAGGTCTGGATCATGCCGGACAGGGCCGCGGTCTATGAGAAGGGGACCAATGTCTTTGTGGTCGAGAACACCCTGAAGGTCATGATGGAAGAGGATTATCTGGCCCTTGCGAACAACAAGGTCGGGATCGTTGATGAGGACATGGTCGATGCGCAGGAGGTCCGGCGCGTCTCCTCGGACGTTGTCCGGGAGATCATTATTCCGGAACTGACCCGGGAGGTGAACGAGGGGGAGAATTTCTCCACCCTTCGTCAGATCTACAGCGCGCTTCTTCTGGCCGCCTGGTACCGTGGCAAGGTCAGGGACAGCATTCTCGGTGAGGCGTACCTGGACCGCAACAAGGTTTCTGGCAGCGAGATCGAGGATCTGTCGGAGAAAGAGCGGATCTATCAGCAGTATGTCGAGGCCTTTCGACGGGGGGCCTATCAGTTCATTAAGGAGGACATTGATCGCTTGAGCGGAGAGCCGATCCCCCGCAAGTATTTCTCGGGCGGTGTGCAAGGAAACTATGCTCAATCCAATATCCAGAGGGTCGATGCGGCGGAGGTTACAGGTCGAAGCAAGTCCAGACTTGTGGATATGGCTGCGATCGTGGTTCCTACTACGAGCAAGGCGCAAAACCATTTTCCATCGAATTTTCAGACCATAGAGGACAAGCTCGACGCGCGGAATATTCCGTTCGGCCCCGGAGATACGGAGATCGTCTCAACGGCTTCCAGGGCCATTGTTCGCGCTAGGGAACATTGCCAGTATTATGAGATCCCTACGCGTGCGATCACGCCCTCGTTCGTTTGGGTCAATGATCCGAGGAAGCTCCCTTTTGGCTATGCTTATGACTGGGAGAAGGGCATCATTTATGTCAGCAGGAGTTTTGACATTTCATCGTTCGATTTCTTTACGCGCAAAGCGATCTTTATGCTGTCGGAGGATTTTAGGGAAGGGCGAAAACATGAGTATGAATTTGCTCTCGAGAAGAACGATCGCGAGGTGAAGAGACTTTTTCCGTCGGGGGTCGAACCGACGGTCTTGTGGAATAATTTTCAAAAGAGTATTGTTGTGCACACCGGGGTGAGCATGGGGGATCTTCAGCGCCAGGCAGAGGAGATCACGGGGTTGAAAGGCATCAGATTTTCGTCGTCTTCCACGGCTATGACCGTTAATGATGAAATTCTCGAAAGGGCTAAAGAGGCGCTCTTTTTGATCGGGGTCAATGCATTGGACGGGATCGTGGACTACAGGAACCCCATTTCCTCTAGAGAGGAGCTGATCAAGGCGGCGAAGGGGGGTGCCGTCTTTGCCGGGCAGTTGTCTTCGAAATTCGCCCCTATTACAGTGGCCCATCTTGTTGTGACCATTCTTTCGACCTATGCGTTAAGCGGTGCGAGTGCTTTTTGGACCAACATATCGGTCTTTGATCCCCGAAAGCCGGAGATCGAGAAGAGCTATGAGGCAAGGAGAGAATCGGCTGAAAAGGAGATCGAATCCCTTTTTGACGGGATGGTGTCCGTTCTTAAGGCAGAGGATGATTTTCGGATCTGGAACGGAGAAGAGGTTTTCATCAAGATGCTCATGTCGATCAAAGAGGTGCCATCTGTGAACGGCCTCAAGAATCGTTTTGTCTATACAGCCGGGGGGGATCATTTTTATGTCTGGTCGCCGGTTGATCCCAAGGCGGATACGATCCCCTTTGTTCTTTTCGATCCCATGGTCGAGAAAGGAGGGACCCCGGAGGAAGAAGCGCAGCGGAGAGGATATTACAGTTTCTATGCCGAGCTTTTATGGCAGGGGTATCAAGAGTTGCTACGTCGGCAGCAGGAGCAGGGGGAAAGGAAGATTTTCGGTGCAACCGAAGCCGAGATTGAGAGGATCGCGAAATTCAGCAAGAGATCTATTGATGATGCGCGGGCTGAAATGACCGCGAGAAAAGAATTTTATGAGGCTGTTATGGCGGCGGGCTCTGAAAAAGAGTTGAAGGCCATTATGGAAAAGGCGCCGTTCTTGCCCCGTCTTGATACGATCGGGAAAATGGTTCTGGCCCAGGCCGTCTTTGTTAATAGCGAGATCGTGATGGCCCATACGAATCGTCCCGGAGAGAACTATGGAGACCTTTTTCGGGATGAGCTGATCAAGGAGAACAGGATTTCGGTCATGAACGTTCCTGGGTTAAAAGGAGCTGTTGCGGCGACGAATACGCGGGAAGGGCTTCGTAAATTTCTCTACAAAGACCGTGTTACCGGGGAGAGGGAGCTTGATTTTGGTCTTTTGTATGGGAATACCAAGCCGTTGCTTCAGAATGTCTTTATGAACAGGCAGATCCTTGAGCTTTTATTGAGGCAGAACAAGGTCCAGACCGCTCGCGCGATCGATATCATGCTTCCGGAGGATTCAGAAGCGGAAGGACAGCGGGAAGACGAGCTTCGTGCGATCTATGAAGGATTGGGCCTTTTTATTCAAGAAGAGATAGACAACTTTGCCGAGAGCTCTGCCACGGTGAGGGCGACCTATGTGGGCCAGACGATTGAGATCAACTATTCTGTTATTGGCGGTTTTGATAAGACCGGGGCTGAGCGAAATACCATCGTGTTCAACCGGGCTACGGGAGATAGCCAGGGGCTGGATCTTTTGAAGAGGTATATTCATGATTTGAACTTTGCGGATGCCGCCCAGACCTCGGATGCGGCAACAGCGGATGCGGCTTCTTACGGCGGTATCGATTTTGATCTGGACAATTTGGACCTGGACGTTCGGTCCGACGGTTCCGGCATCCGGTTCCAGATCGACCCGGCGGAACTTAAGAACGGAGACTTCGATGGGCTTGTCCCGGTCATCCTTGGCGTCACGCCCATCACCGACCTGCCGACGTTCCTGGGGTCCAGGGAAGAGGAAGAAAAGATGGCGGGAGCGGTGTGAAGAAGGTTGTAGGCGGTAGGTTGCAGGAGGGCGATGGGACGTAAACGAAGTCTGAGATAGAAAGAGAAAGCCCCCGGGAGACAAAGGATCCCGGGGGTTTTTTCATGTCTGGGGCGTGTGATGATATTTGCATTCGGCGGGGTTGCTCCGCCTGGCCCGCGATGTCGGCTATTTCTTTTAAGAGAAGCTCGTTCCGTCCATTCAACAGCTCCCTTCTTGTATTTCCCCCTTCTTTCGCTATCATAGGGAACACATGAACATCCCGCGGTTTCTGCTTATTACCGTCCTTCTTTTCTGCACCGGCTGCGACCGGATCTATGGCCTTCTCCACAAGCCCGGGGGCGAGGAGCATCGGATCCTGGGCGAGGTCGTTTTCAATGAATATAATCCCAAGGTCGAGGAGCTGCAGAAGGCTTTGTCCTTCCTGGGTTATTCGATCGGGACCCCTGATGGCAAGTTCGGCACCTCGACGCGCGAAGCGGTCGCGCGTTTTCAGG
>JAAYZZ010000207.1 GCA_012514595.1 Elusimicrobiota bacterium | reverse complement strand
CTTTTGGCAGACTTTCTGGTCTTGGCGTTGGGTCTTCGGAATCAAAGATTTCACAAGTTTTTTAGAGTCATGATCTTGTAAATACCGGGGCGTAGCGCAGCTGGCTAGCGCACTTGAATGGGGTTCAAGAGGTCTTGGGTTCAAATCCCAACGCTCCGATTTTTTTACCAAAAAGGGTGGGGTTATGGAACAGGAACGCCGACAGTACGTCAGGATCCGGAAGAATTACATCATTCGTTTTGCCCAGAAGGGCAACCCCTCCCTCAAGTTTGACGTGTCCCAGGTGGAGAACATCTCCAAGGGTGGGATGTGTTTCAGTTCCTCGATCGCCTTTGACTCCGGGGCAGAGGTCCTGATCGAGCTGCGGACCCCCTATATCGCCCAGACCGTCCATCTCGAGGGAAAGATCCTCGAGTCTACTCAGAAGGTCGCCGGACTTATTTATCACAATCGTCTCCAGTTCTCGGATGTCTCTCCCCAAGCCCTTGATGTTCTGGAGAAGATCGAGGCCTACAACAGTAAGGACAAGATATCATGACCCGGATCTCTTTAGGACTTATCGGCCTAGGGACGGTCGGGCAGGGTCTTGTCAAGCTGATCTCTTCTCGTCGGGATTCGATCCGCGTCCAGTTCGGGGTTGACATTCAGGTCAAGGCGCTTTGCGACCTGAGGCCCGTTCCGGCCCTTCTCAAGGCCGTTCCTGCCGCCCGCTTCACGAAGGATTTTAAGAGCATTCTCAGTGATCCCGGGATCGATGTTGTGGTGGAGCTGATCGGAGGGCTTCATCCCGCCTTTGAGATCATTCGGGGGGCCCTTTCCTCGGGAAAGAACGTGGTGACGGCCAACAAGGCGGTCATTTCCCATCATGGCAAGGAATTATTCGCCTTGGCCCAGAAGACGAGCAAGAGTGTTTATTTCGAGAGCGCGGTCCTTGCCGGCGTTCCGATCATCAAGACGCTCGTCGAGGGCGTGGCCGGGAACCGCTACAATGCCATTTACGGGATCGTCAACGGGACCTGTAACTATATTTTGAGCGAGATGCAGACGAGCAAGATGTCCTTTGAGGATGCGGTGCGTCTTGCGCAGAAGAAGGGGTATGCCGAGAGCGATCCGACCCTGGATATCTCCGGCGGGGATTCGGCCCACAAGCTTGCGATCCTGGTGTCTTTGGCCATGGGCAAGACACTCAAGGTCAAGGATATCCATGCTGAAGGGATCACGCAGATCTCGCAGGAAGATCTCGTCTATGCCGAAGAGATGGGACTTTCGGTCAAGTTGTTGGGGATCGCCAAGAAGAAGGGGGACGGGGTGGAGGCGCGCGTGCATCCGACCCTTATTTCCCGTCGACATCCCTTGGCCGCAGTGAATGGTGTTTACAACGCGGTCCTGATGGAGGCTGACGCCCTGGGGGACGTCCTTCTCGTCGGACAGGGGGCCGGAGAGATGGCGGCAGCCTCCGGCGTCTTGAGCGATGTCATCAATCTGGGCGTCGCGACCCGTCAGGGAGGCGCGACATGGATCGGGAATGACCCGAGGGAGATCGAGAAGCTTCGCCTCCTTCCCATGAGTGATATCCAGACCGAGTTCTACATCCGGCTGATGGTCGTCGACCGCCCGGGTGTCCTTTCCAAGATCACGGGCATCCTTGGGAAGAAGGGGGTCAGCATCGCCTCTGTCTCCCAGAAGGCGGTCTCGAAGAACGCCGCCGTTCCGCTTGTCATGCTGACCCATACCGCGAAGGAATCCTCGATCCGTGCGGCCTTGGCCGAGATCCGGCGGATGAGGGATGTCAAGGCTCCTCCTGTGACCATCCGGGTAGAAGAGCTCTAGTAGAGAAGGACCCTCCCATGTACCAAGGATTGATCCATCGTTACCGTGCCGCGCTTCCTGTTACGGACAAGACGCCGGTCATCACCCTCCATGAGGGGAATACGCCGCTTATTTATTCTTGCTGTCTTTCCGAGAAGACGGGCCTCAAGGTCTATCTCAAGTTCGAAGGGTTGAACCCGACCGGGTCTTTCAAGGACCGCGGCATGACCATGGCCATTTCCAAGGCCGCGGAAAAGGGGGCCCGGATCGTCGCTTGTGCGTCGACAGGAAACACCTCGGCGTCGGCCGCGGCCTATGCCTGTCGGGCCGGGATGAAGTGTTGTGTTCTCATCCCTAACGGGAACATTGCGTTGGGGAAGCTGGCCCAGGCCATGATCCACGGGGCCCAGGTCCTCGCGATCGAGGGGAATTTTGATGACGCCCTGAATCTTGTTCGCGAGATCACGGACACATATCCTGTGGAGCTTGTCAATTCGATCAATCCCTTCCGTATCGAGGGGCAGAAGACCGCAGCCTTCGAGATCGTGGATGATCTGGGAGATGCCCCGGTCTTCCATGCGATCCCCGTCGGGAATGCAGGGAACATTACGGCGTACTGGAAGGGGTACACGGAATATCATTCTGAAGGAAAGTCGAAGACGCTCCCGCGGATGCTGGGGTTCCAGGCCGCCGGGTCCGCTCCGATCGTCCATGGTCGTATCATTGAGAACCCCGAGACGATCGCGACCGCGATCCGCATCGGGAATCCCGCGAGCTGGAAACAGGCGGTCGCGGCACGCGACGGATCAAAGGGTCTCATCGACCTGGTGACGGATGAGGAGATCCTTTCGGCCTATCAGGTCCTTGCTTCCGGCGACGGGGTCTTTTGCGAGCCTGCCTCCGCAGCGTCTGTGGCCGGGATCCTTAAGTTGACTGCCCAGGGATTCTTCAAGAAGTCCGCTGGTGCAAGCGTGGTCTGCACGCTTACGGGCCATGGTCTCAAGGATCCCAAGACGGCCATGGGCCGTGTCAAGGAGCCCACGGTCATCAAGGCGGACCTCAAGGCGATCCTTAAAGAGATAGGGCTATAGGCGGGTAGACCAAAAGGTGAGAGATTAAAGGGCAAGAAGGGCGTAAAAGGCCTTCCCTGATTGGTTTTGACCTGCCGACCTTTTGACCTCTATGGCAACCCCACTAGTCAACAAACGGGTTCTGATCACCAGCGGCCCGACGAGCGTCCCCGTCGATGATGTCCGGGTCATCACGAACCGGTCGACAGGGGAGATGGGGCGCCTGATCGCCAATGCCTGTGCAAAGGCCGGGGCCCGGGTCTCTCTTCTCGAGGGCGCCGTGACAACGACCGTGCCGCTCTTGAAAAACATTTCAGTCCGGAAATTCTTTCTTTTTGATGAGTTGGACCGGTTGCTCGACGCGGAATTGAAGAAGGCCCCGGAGGTCGTGATCCATGCGGCCGCAGTCTCGGACTTTCGTCCCAGGAAAATCTTTAAAGGAAAGATCGGTTCTTCCGACAAACAGACGATCCGCCTTGTTCCCACAAAGAAACTGGTCGTCGGCATCAAAAAGGCCGCACCGGGCGCTTTTCTTGTGGCCTTCAAGCTGGAGCCCGTGATGGCCAGGGCTCTTCGAGGGGCGAGGAGGCTGGCGACAAGTTCAGATTGTGATCTTGTCGTCGCGAACGTGGTATCCGGGGGGGCTTATCAGGCCCTTTTTGTGGATCGGGCGCGCGCGGTCCGCGCCTCTGCGAGTTCAAAGGTCGAGGCCGTCCGGAAAATGCTCTCCCTGATGGGCGCGACAGTTAATAACGTGTGACCCTTGTGACTTTGTGACCTATGAAATACATCATCCTTGTCCCCGACGGTGTCGCTGACGAGCCGATCGCAGAGCTCGGAGGAAAGACGCCCCTTGAGGCTGCGAACACGCCCCATATGGACCGCATCGCCCGGGAGGGGCGTTCGGGGCTTGTGAAGATCATCCCCGACGGTCTTCATCCGGGGTCGGACGTAGGGAACTTGGCGGTCCTGGGGTATGACCCGACGAAGGGGTTCACGGGGCGTTCGCCTCTGGAGGCCGCTAATCTTGGCATTGATCTCAAGGATGACGAACTGGCCTTCCGCTGCAATCTGGTAACGGTCGTGGAAGGAAAGATGTTTGATTATAGCGCGGGACACATCTCGATCGACGAGGCGGCCGCGATCATGAAGGATGTGGCGGCTCGCCTTAACGACGCCGACGCCAGGTTCTATATCGGGAAAAGTTACCGTCATATCATGGTCCTCAAGACCCGCGATGTGGCGAAGTTCCAGAAGGTCATTTGTACGCCCCCCCATGACATCATGGGGAAGGAGATCGCGTCCTATTTGCCGAAGGGGCCGGGGAGCGACCTTCTCGCCGGATACGTCGAGCGGGCAGAGGCTGTTCTTCGGGACCATCCGATCAACAAGGCGCGCGTGGCCCGGGGGGAATCGCCGGCCAACAGGTTGTGGTTCTGGGGGCAGGGGGCCCGTCCCCGCCTGGAGTCTTTCCGTGAGCGGTACGGACTTTCGGGTTCGATCATCTCGGCCGTGGATCTGGTGAACGGCATCGGCCGTCTTGTGGGG
>JAAYZZ010000206.1 GCA_012514595.1 Elusimicrobiota bacterium | reverse complement strand
TTCGTTGTGGCCTCGGCCGCCTTGGCCTCCCCGATCTTGCGCGTCAGCTTGGGAAGCGCGAGACTCGCCAGGATACCGACGATGATGATCACGATCAGGATCTCGATCAGCGTAAAACCTTTTTTGTTCATGATGCCCTCCTCACAATTGACGATAAAAAATGGCATTGCGCGGCAACGGCAGGGATCTCTCCACACCCCCTTTCCGCCCTAAGTTGCCTCTATATCAAGAAGCGTTCATCCGGCAGGAGATCAATGGGTATGACACAATAGAAAGGACGAATAAACCCTTTCCCTCCCGGCACGCCTCGTCAGTGTAAGTATGTCACACCCTTATTTGTTGTCAAGGAACGGGAAACGGTTTCTTTTAGAAAAGACACCTGACACACGAACTACCACCTACGACCTACCACCTTCTTCCTACATTCCTCCTGACGAAAGATCCAGAAGCGGCAGGAACATGGCCACAACAATGGTGCCGATGACTCCTCCCATAATGACCAGAAGGGCAGGCTCGATCATGGTGCTGATCCTCTTGATAAAGTCCTCGACAGCCTGCTTGTAGTAACCGGCGACATGCTTGAGCATATTCGCCAACTCTCCGGTCTCCTCTCCGACCTTGACCATCTGCACCGCCATGGGCGGAAAATACCCACTCTTTTCCATGGGCTCGGAAAGGCCTTTGCCCTGGCTCACTTCCTCGCGGACCTGGCGGATGGCCTCTCCGTAGATCATATTATCAACGAGGCGCTCGGCGATCTCAAGTCCGTAAAGAATAGGGACCCCGGCCTCCAGGAGCACGGCCATCTGGGAGGCGAATTTCTCCAGAACGATCAGCTGCAGCATTTCTCCGATCCCGGGAATAGAAAAAAGGACGGCCTCGGTCTGCCATCGCCCCACAGGGGTCCGGACATACATCCGCAAAAGAAAGAACAGACCGATGATCGCGGCCACGATAAAAAAGAATTTCCCCCGCACAAAATTAAAAATACCCAGCATGACGACCGTGATCCCCGGAAGGACCACGTTCATATCTTTAAAGATCTTCTCGAATGTCGGGCCAATGAACAGGGCAAAGACCGAGACCGCGCCAACACAGACAATCGTCAGGATTGCGGGATAAATAAGGGCGCTGATGATCTGAGCTCGAAATCGCGCGGCGTCTTCAACGTAGGCCGCCAGTTTCTTGAGAACATCCGACAGGGTCCCCGAGGCCTCCCCGACCTCGATCAGGCTGACCCAGAAATTGGAAAAGACCCTCGGGTGCTTGGCCATGGACTGGCTGAAATTCGCTCCCCCCTCTACATCGGAACGGATGGCCTCCAGAATATAGGCAAGTTTCCGGCTCGAGGTCTGGTCCACCGCGACCGACAGACACCGCAACAAAGGCACGCCGGCCTCCAGCATGGTCGCGATCTGTTTGGAGAAGGCCAAAAGGTCCTCAACCGCGATCCCCGAACGGGGGAACTTCCGGCCCGCCAGGGGGCTTGAGGCCTGGGCCTGAACAGCCGCTTCCTCGACGGTCGGCTGGATGCTGATCACAAAAAGTTCCCGGGCCTGGACCTTCTTGACCGCCTCGTTGATATCCGCGGCCTCGAGGATCTCGGAACTGGTCTTCCCGGAAGGATCTTTGGCTGTAACAAGAAATTTGGGCATGATTAAAGAAATCCTGGATTCTAATATCTAAACCCTGAACAGGAGAAAATGGCAAAAACTCAAACGACCGGAACTCTTAAAATTTTTCTTACGCCAGCGTGACCGCAAAGACCTCTTCAAGACTCATGACCCCATCCTCGACCTTCTTCATCCCGATCTCATACATGGTGGCCATTCCGTTCTTGCGGGCGGCATCCCGGATCTCGGTGTAATTCGCATTCCGTCCGATCAGGTCCCGCATCTCGTCGTCCACCATGAGGACCTCGGAGATAACGGTCCGGCCGCGGTAGCCCGTATGGGAACACTTGTCGCATCCCTTGGCGCGGTAGATGAGGTCCGTCGAGATCTTGGCATTCCCCAACTCCTCGGGCTTCGGCTCATAGGCCTCCTTGCAGTGCTGGCAGAGCTTGCGGCCCAGACGCTGGCCGATGATCATGGTCAAAGACGGCGTCAGAAGATAGGTCGGCACCCCGATATCGATCAAACGATTGACGGCCGATGGCGCATCGTTGGTGTGGAGCGTGCTCATGACAAAGTGCCCCGTGAGCGCGGCCCGCACGCAGATCTGCGCGGTCTCAAGGTCGCGCACCTCTCCCACCATGATGATGTCCGGGTCCTGGCGGAGAAAAGCGCGGAGCGCCTCGGCGAATGTGAAGCCGATATCAGGCCTCACATGGACCTGGTTGACGCCCTCGAGACGGAACTCGACCGGGTCCTCCGCGGTCATGATGTTCTTGGTGGGATCAAGCACGTGATTGAGACACGAATAAAGCGTTGTGGATTTTCCGCTTCCCGTCGGACCTGTCACGAAGAAAAGCCCGTAGGGCACCTTGAGCGCCCGGCGGACCTGCTCCAGCTGCTGCGGCTCGAACCCCAGGACCGAGAGATCGAGCTTGACGGCGTCCTTGTCCAGGATGCGCATGACGACCTTCTCGCCCCACACCGTCGGGACCGTCGAGACGCGCAGGTCCACGGTCCTCTCCTCGAGCTTGGCCGAGATGCGGCCGTCCTGCGGCAGACGCCGCTCGGCGATATCCAGCTTTGCCAGGATCTTGATGCGCGAGACGATCGGCATGTGAAGGTGCTTGGCCGGCGGCGGGATCTGGTAGAGTTCCCCGTCGATACGGTAACGCACCTCGATCTTGTCCTTGAACGGCTCGATGTGGATATCGCTCGCCCGCTCGTCGATCGCCTGACGGATGATGAGGTCGACCAGCTTGATGACCGGCGCTTCCTCGGCCTTGGCGATGACCCGATCGAGGCTGAGCTCCATGTCCGCATTGTCGCCGATGACAATGCCCGTTGACTCCTCGCTCCTGGAATTATCGAGGGCGTTCTCCCAGGCCGCGGACCCTCCCCGGCCATCCCCGCCGCTGGCCGAATAGAAATCCTCGATGGCCTTGGTGATATCGGTCTTGGTCGCGATCACAAAATTGATCTCGCAGCCCGTGATCTTCTTCAGATTGTCGATGACCAGAAGGTCGAACGGGTTGAAGATCGCGCAGGTCAGGGAATTCATGTTGCGGTTGAGGGGCAGGACCAGATTGTCCCGGGCAAAGATATAGGGAACAAGCTTCTCCAGTCCCT
>JAAYZZ010000205.1 GCA_012514595.1 Elusimicrobiota bacterium | reverse complement strand
GTACGCGAGCTGGGGGAATATGCTTTCGGAGGCCATGAGCATCGTGCGGATCCATTTCGCGCCGTGGATCCTGTGGCCCGCGGTCTTCATTTTTCTGACGGTCGTGTGTTTCAATGTCATCGGAGACGCCCTGCGGGATGCGGCCGACCCTCTAGCCGAAAAAGGGGGTGCCGTATGAGCGCGCCGCTTTTGTCGATCCGCGATCTGTCTGTCCGGACCTGCGCAGACCGGGCGATCCTGGAGCAGATCTCCTTTGATGTCCCGTCCTCCTCGATCGTCGGGATCGTCGGCGGATCGGGGAGCGGAAAGACGACCCTCGGGCTTTCCCTGTTGAGGCTTCTTCCCGGGACCATGCGCATGTCGGCGGGATCTCTTTTTTTCGAGGGGGAGGATCTTTCCGGATGGTCTTCGGCGCAGATGCGCAATAGCCGGGGGCGGCGGATCGCCATGGTCTTTCAGGAGCCGCTGAGCGCGATGGACCCCGTGTGGACCGTGGGGGAGCAGATCACGGAGACCCTGCGGGTCCATGACGGTCTTCGGGGGAAAGAATTGAGGGCGCGCGTTCTCGGTCTTCTGGAGCGGGTGCGTATCGCCGATGTCGAACGGGTCTTTCGCAGTTATCCGCACGAGCTTTCCGGAGGCCTTCGTCAGCGGGCGATGATCGCCCAAGCGATCGCCTGCCGGCCGTCGCTCCTTGTCGCGGATGAGCCGACGAGCAGTCTCGATGTCACCATCCAGGCGCATATCATGCAGCTCTTTCGGGATCTTCGTCGGGAGACAGGGCTGTCGATCCTTTTGATCTCGCATGACCTGGGTGTTGTCCGTCACCTGGCCGACCGGGTGGTGGTCCTGAAAGGCGGGCGCGTTGTCGAGCAGGGGGACCGGGCCCAGGTGCTTTCCGTCCCTCGTGCGGCGTACACCAGGGACCTGATCTCTGCGGAGGGGCTGGCATGATTCTTGAGGTGAGAGATATTGCCAAGAGGTTCCTGCCCTCCGGAGGGGCGAGTCTCCCTGTGACGGCTCTCGACGGCGTGGGCCTCTCGGTCTCGAGATGCGAGCGCGTCGGGATCGTGGGGGAGTCCGGCTGCGGCAAGACGACCCTGGCCCGCATCATCATGGGACTTGTGCGTGCTGACCGGGGAGAGGTCCTTTGGAAAGGACAGAGGGTCTGGGATGATCCGGTCCGCCAGCGCGATCTCCGCCGGAAGGTGAGGATGGTCTTTCAGGACCCGTTCGCGAGCCTGGATCCTCGTTTCACGGTGCGGAGGACCCTTGAGGAGGCTTTGTGCCTTGAGGGCAACCTGCCGCGGGATTTTCGCGAAGACAAGATGCGGGAGGCCCTTTCTTCCGTCGGTCTTTCACAGGACAGCCTGGGCCGTTATCCGCATGAATTCTCCGGAGGGGAGCGCCAGCGGGTCTCCCTCGCGCGCGCGCTCATGACCGACCCGGAGCTCTTGATCCTCGACGAGGTCGTCTCGGCCCTGGATGTGCTCGTGGCCCGCGACATCCTCGACCTTCTGGAGAGGATCAGCGCGGACAAGGGGATCGCGCTTCTCTTCATCTCGCACAACATCCGTGCGGTCGCGCGAATTTCTTCAAAGATCGCAGTGATGGATCGCGGAAAGATAGTAGAATGTGGGTCGGCGGCGAGCGTTCTGGCCTCGCCTCGAAGCGCGGAGGCCCGCACTCTTTTGTCGGCCGCGCTGCATTATCGTGTCCCGGAGAAATAGATGCTGAGCCTTGGTTTCTACAAGCGGTTGAATTTCTGGTTCGCCTTCATGGCCCTGGGGCTCCTTTTGGGACTGGTCGGTTTTGCTGCGATGGGGGAGGTCAAGGACCTGGACCTGTGGCTGCATCTCAAAATGGGGGAATGGATCGTCGCGCACGGCCAGGTCCCCTCGACAGATGTCCTCTCGGCGTCCTTCGCGGGGAGTCCCTGGGTCGATCATGAATGGCTGTTCCAGGTCGCGGCGCATCTCATCCGCGATACTTTCGGGATGGACGGGCTGATCCTCATGCAGGTTGTGATGGTGCTCGCGACCTTTATTGTTCTTTTTCTTCTCTGTCAGCATCGCGACCGGTATCTTGCCCTCATCGGCCTCTTTTTTCTTCTTTTTCAGGTCTACCAGACGCGCTTCACCATTCGCCCGGATATCTTCAGCATCTTCTTTCTCGTCCTTTCGCTTTATTTGCTGGAACGGAAGCTCGGCCGGGCCTGGTGTGTCCCGGCGATGTTCCTCGTGCAGGTGGTCTGGACAAATATGCACGGATATTCGATCCTGGGGGTCCTTCTGGTCTTTCTCTGGGCCCTGGCCGACGTCATACGGCGTCGGTTGCCTCTCCCGCGGACGTGGCGGGAGCTCCCGGCGCTCGATGCGGACGCGCACCGCCGATTGGGCCTGGTCTTTATCGCGGTCGTCGCTGCGAACTTCGTGGGTCCTTTGGGGGTCGCCGGGGCGCTGTATCCTGTGAAGATCCTCTTCGGGATGGCCGGAGACATGGGGGTCTTTTTTGAGCATATTACCGAACTCGCGCGACCGGTCACTTGGGATTCTTTGTTCAGCCTCGTGCGTTGGCCTTACAAGGCGCTGATCATCCTGTCGACGTTGAGCTTTATTCTCAACTGGAGGCGGGTGCGGGTGTGTGATCTTCTTCTGTGGGCCGCATTCCTTGCGTTCTCCCTGACCGCGCTCCGGAACATGACGTATTTCGCGCTGATCGCGTGTTTCGTGACGATGCGCAATAT
>JAAYZZ010000204.1 GCA_012514595.1 Elusimicrobiota bacterium | reverse complement strand
GACTTTTGAGGCCCGCAATCTTCCCACCCAGGAGGTCCTGGGCCTCAAGTTCGGGGCCCAGGTCATGCTCCTGAACAATGACTCTTTGGGGCGTTGGGTCAACGGGTCCCTGGGGCATGTCACGGATATCATCCACGGGGAGGAAGAGGATGCCATCCGGGTACAGTTGGCGGATGGGCCTGAGGTGGACGTCACGCCGTTCACCTGGGAGATGTACCGCTTTTTTTATAACAAGGATTCCTCCCGTATCGAGTCCGAGGTCGTGGGGTCCTTCATCCAGTATCCCTTGCGGCTGGCCTGGGCGGTCACGATCCATAAGGCCCAGGGGAAGACCTTCTCCCATGTTGTGATCGATATCGGGCGCGGGACCTTCTCGCATGGTCAGGTCTATGTGGCCCTCTCGCGGTGTACGGACCTGTCCGGTCTTGTTCTTAAGGCGCCCATCGGCCGCCGGCATGTCCTGATGGATGAACGCGTCGTCATTTTCCTGGAAAATCTGAAAAAACAGATGCGAAAAAGACATCTTGTTCTAGAATAAAAACAAAGAGACGGGACGTTAATAAGGAGTATGAGTATGCCTAAAAGGATATTGATCGCGGATGATGAACCAACAGTCGTGGCCTTGGCGCGGCAGAAGCTGGAAGAGCACGGGTTCTCCGTTGAGACAGCCAAGAACGGCCGCGAGGCGTGGGAGATCATCCAGTCGGTCCGTATCGATCTGATCGTCCTCGATGTCATCATGCCCATCATGGACGGGGTCGATGTTTACAAGGAGCTCAAGAAGGATCCCAAGACCGCCCAGATCCCGATCATCATTATCACGGATAACAGGATCTTCCGCGAGTCGTTCAAGACCCTGGGGGTCGAGCATTTTCTCCCCAAGCCCCTGGACGGGGAGAAGCTGCTGCACAAGGTCGATTACGTTTTCACCTGTCAGGAACTTGACCGCAAGAACAAGCAGACGCTGATCCTCGGCGTCAATCCCGACGAGAATGAACAGATGGGCCAGGTCCTTCAGTCGCAGGGTCTGATCGTGGGGAAGACCCAGGACCCGATTGAGTTCCTCTCGAACAGCCTGATCCTCACGCCGAGGGCCGTTCTGATCGATGTCCTGGTGAAGGGGCAGATCTCCGCCGAGGAGATCATCCGGGCCCTGTCGTGTTTCGGCCGCCTTCGTGATACGAAGATCCTGGTGTTCACGGATTTCTCCCCGGATGATATTGACAGCATCGACGGGATCGAGCAGCTCCGTGAGGCCAAGAACCGCTGCATGGAGGCTGGGGCCACAAAGTATATCGGCCGATTCACGCCCGCGACCTTGTGGGATATGGTCCAAGAATTCTTTGTCTGACGGAGTGATCCTGTGATCGTTGTTGTCGTCGGAGCCTCTGATAAGCCTCACCGTTATTCTTTTCAGGCCGTTCAGCTGTTGCGCGAGAAGGGTCATCGTGTTCTTCCCGTCCATCCGAAACTCACCGGTCTTCTGGGTCTTCCGGTCTATTCCGCGTTAGGGGATGTCCCTGGGCCTGTTGATGTCGTGACATTGTATGTCGGACCTGAACGGTCCTCGCTGATGGAAAAGGACCTTTTGGCGCTGTCTCCCAAGATGGTCATCATGAATCCGGGGGCGGAGAACGAGGATCTGGAGCGGGCTCTTGGGAGGGCGAGGATCGTCGTCCGTCGGGCCTGTACGTTGGTACTTCTTAGGACAGGCGCTTTTTCTGTTTAGGCCCCTTCATCGGGCGTCCTTAAAGAAAACAGCGGATAAAAACTTTACACTCCAAAGATCTTCTGTTATATTATCGCGTCTTTCATACGAAATTTCGGGCCATTAGCTCATCTGGTAGAGCAACTGACTCTTAATCAGTGGGTGGCAGGTTCGAGTCCTGCATGGCCCACCATTTCTTTCTTAGAAATGGCCCCGAGTTCTCTTTGGTTCGTTTGAGCAACGAGGGGCCGTGGAGTTTAACGCGTGTCCGCCAACGCCGCTGATATCCATACGCTCAAGTCCCAGGCCCTCCAACTCCGTCGAGAGATCCTGGAGGTCCTGGCCGGAGCCGGCTCCGGGCATCCGGGTGGCTCTCTTTCCGCAGTCGAGATCTTCCTTTCTCTTTATAGTACGGTCCTCTCGCATCGTCCGGCCGATCCCATTTGGGATGATCGCGATCGTGTGGTCGTCTCCAAAGGGCATATCACCCCTGTTGTCTATGTGACCCTGGCATTTCGGGTATTTCCCAAAGGAAGAATTAAAGACGTTCCGGAAATTCGGCAGCCGTCTGCAGGGGCATGTGGTCAAGAAGGTCCCGGGGGTCGAGTTCAATACGGGGTCCCTGGGGCACGGCTTGTCCTATGCCAACGGGGTCGCTCTGGCCGCCAGGATGAAGAAGAAGGATTTCAAGGTGTATTGCCTGATGGGGGACGGCGAGATCCAGGAGGGATCCGTCTGGGAAGCGGCCATGAGCGCGGCGCATTATAAACTGGATAATGTTTGTGCGATCGTGGATTACAACAAGGTCCAGGAGAACGGCCTGGTGAGTGATATCAAGGGCCTGGAACCTCTCGTCGATAAATGGCAGAGTTTTGGATGGAATGTTCTTCCTGTGGATGGCCATGATCTCGCGCAGCTTCTGAAGGCTTTTGAGGACTTCAAGTCTCATCAGGGGGCTCCCACGGTCATTATCGCCAATACCTTTAAAGGCAAGGGCGTTCCTTTCATGGAGCTCAACAGCGCCTGGCACGGTAAGGCGCCGAATAAAGAACAGCTGGCCGAAGCGCTAAAGGTCCTTTATTGATGGATATCAAACCCGCTCCCACACGTGACGGATTCGGCGAGGAGATCGCCGAGCAGGCAAAGGCCAACGAGAAGATCATTGTTGTGTCCGCGGACCTGGAGGATGCGACCCGGGCGGACTTTTTCAAGAAAGTGGCGCCGGACCGGTTCTTTAGTGTCGGGATCGCCGAACAGGATATGGTCGGGATGGCTGCGGGGCTCGCGAGCGAAGGGTTCGTGGCGGTCGTCAACTCGTTCGCGGTCTTTCTCACCAACCGTGCCTATGACCAGATCCGGATAGATGTCTGCTATAACGATCTCAATGTCAAGCTGGTGGCTTCCCATGCCGGTGTCACGGTGGGAGAAGATGGGGCGAGCGCTCAGTGTCTTGAAGACTTGGCCATCATGCGGGTGCTTCCTAATATGAAGGTCGTTTGTCCTGTGGATGTCGTGGAGGCCCGCAAGGCCACCCGTGCGATGCTTCAGGAAAAAGGTCCCTTCTATCTGCGTCTTTCCCGCGCGCCGCTTCCTGTCCTGACCAAGGATCCGGATCCTTTTGTCATTGGAAAGGCCAATGAGATCTGCGCCGGAAAAGATGCGACGGTCATCGCCTGTGGCGCCCTTGTCTCCGAGTCCGTCGAGGCCGCCAGGCTCCTTCAAAACGAGGGGATCTCGCTTCGGGTCATCAACATGCACACCATTAAGCCCTTGGATGTCGCGGCCATTGTCAGGGCCGCCCGGGAGACCGGTGCGATCGTGACCGCCGAGGAGCATCAGGTTGTGGGTGGTCTGGGAGGGGCGGTTGCGGAAGCGGTCGCCCAGAATTGTCCTGTCCCTGTTGAGATCATGGGCGTCAGGGATTCGTTCGGACAGACCGGGACCCCGGCGCAGCTCCTGCAACATTTCCATCTGAAAGCGGACGATGTCGTCGAGGCCGTGAAGAAGGTCATCAAAAGAAAGGCCGGGTAGTTCCCCGCTCTTTCTTCCTGTTCCAGGCCCGGCCGCGAGGTCCGGGCTTTTTCTTCGAAGGAGGTCCCATGGAAGCCAATACGACAAAAATTCTTATCGGCACATTCTTTCTCATTCTTCTTGTTTGCGTGGGGATCCTCGTCTACTGGTGGGTCTCTAGGGTCTCCTCGACACGGATCTTTGTCGATCGCAAGGAAGGGATCGAAATGCGTTATCCGAAAACCTGGACCTCCCAGAGGTCCGCGGATCCCTTGGTCCTGGGCCTTTTTGTCTCTCCGAAGGAGAATGCTCTCGATGAGGTCCTAGAGAATGTGAACATCACCCGGACGGATCTGGCAGTCCCGATGCCCCTGTCCCAGTATGTCCAGGAAACGATCTCGCAGATGACGATCCTCGACAAGATCATGAAGGTCCAGCGTTCGGAGCCGGAGAATCTGGGAGGGAAGAGGGGGCACCGTATCGTCTTTTTTGCCGCCACCGTCCCGGACATGATCCTGGATGTGCATGTCATTGTCTCCGGCATGAAGGCCTACAATATCATGTTCACCATCGCGGCCGATCAATATGAGAAATACAAACCCGTGATCGCGGATATTATCCGTTCCGTCCGGTTCCGTTTCTAGCTCCATGCCGGACCAGTCGCTGCCAGCGTGTCCTGTTTTTGGCCAGTGCGGGGGGTGCCAGTATCAGGACATTCCTTATGAGAGGGAACTGCTGCTGAAATCCGAAGAGGTCAAGGCGCGGCTTCAGGCGGGACTCCCGATGCCTGATGAGATATTCTCTAAGATCGTTCCCTCCCCATCCGTCTATCATTATCGGAACCGTTTGGACCTCAAGCTCAAGAAGACCCGGGATGGACGAGTCTATATCGGGTTCTCTCCCGTCGGGAGGGGGCCGGTTGTTGAGATCGAATCCTGTCCGATCGCGATGGCGGCGATCTCGGACTTTATCCCGCGCCTCAAGGAAGAGGCGGTCGCCAGGCTCCCGCAGGATTATCGGATCGCGAACTTGACCGTGCGCTGCGGCGACGGACCGGATGTCCGCTGGGGCGGGATCGGCCGGGGATCGACAAAACTTCTTCCCGCAGAGTATCTCTCAACGGTGATCGCCGGGACCCGGATCTCCTATTCATTGGACACATTCTTCCAGGCGAATCTCTCGATCCTTCCTCTCTTGAGAGAGGCCATCCGGGCGTTTCCTGTCTTTTCAAAAGAAGCGGTCTTTTTCGATCTCTACGGCGGGGTGGGGCTCTTCAGTCTCTTTGTCCATGATCTGGTCGCGCGGGCGGTCAATATCGAGGAGAACGTCCATGCCGCCTGGGTCGCCAGGCATAATATTTCGATCAATCGTCTGACAGGCCTTGATGTCCTCGTCGGACGGGTCGAGGTCGTCCTTGTGGACCTTTTGAAGGCCGTTTCCTCTGACCGCAACGTTGTGATGGTCGATCCGCCCCGGGCCGGATTGGGAGAGGAGGCCGTGGGTCTTTTGAACCGCGTGGAAAAGGTCCGTCACCTGATCTATCTCTCGTGTTCGCCGGAGAATCTCTTGCGGGACCTGCAGGGTCTGACCCGAGGGCCGTGGAGGACCGTATCCGTCAAGCCTATGGACTTCTTTCCCAGGACCCGTCACGTGGAGACATTGGTCTATCTGACCAGAGAGTAAGTAGGGTCACGCCAGGTCTTTGATCATGGCGAAGGGGACGTCTCCGTAGTCGTGCCCGGGCCAGACCACGGTCGATCCCTCCAGCGAGAGAACCCTTTGAAGACTTTCCTGCATTTGCCGGCTGTTCCCGCCGGGAAGGTCTGTCCGGCCGGTCCCGCCGATAAAGAGCAGGTCCCCGGTGAAGAGATTCCCGTCGATGAGGAAACATTGGCATCCCGGTGTGTGACCAGGGGTGTGGAGACAGGTGATGGTCTTTTTTCCGAGAGGGATCCGGGCGCCTTCTTTGGTGCGTCTGAGGCCGGGGCAGTCCGGTGTATAAAACGGGGCCTCATGCTCTGAAAGATAAACGGGGATCTTGAGGCGGGTCGTGAGCTCCTGGAGGCCGCCCACATGGTCGTAGTGCCCGTGGGTGAGAAGGACGCCCGTGATCTTCAGGGAGTCCTTTGCGGCCGCCGCCTCGACAGGTCCGAGATCCTCCTGAGGGTCGATGACAAAGGCTTCTTTTGATACACTGTCTGCGATGAGATAGGTGAAGTTCGCCATGTCGCCGATGGCAAGCTGATGGATGATGAGGGTGTTGTTCTGTTTCATATCGCTCCTGTAATGGAAGGCCTGGTTCGCCGACAATTATAGAAGAAAACCCTTTTTCTCTTTCGTTTTTTCTTTGTTTGATCTTTTTATTTCAAAGGAGGTTCCCATGGCTCTTCTCGAGTCGATCAAGATCCCGTTGGGCACAAAGATCCCTGACTTTTCTTTGAAGGACACTTTCGGAAAGCAATACGAAGGAAAGGATCTCTTGGGAGAAAGAGGCCTTCTTCTTTTCTTTACCTGCAATCACTGTCCCTACGCCCAGGCGGTGTGGCCCCGAATGCTCCGCCTCGGCCTTTATGCGCAGGGGATGAGGATGGGGGTCGTGGCCATCAATCCCAATATCAATCCGGACTTTCCCGACGACTCGCCGGCAAAGATGCGCGAGGCTGTCGAAAGGATGGGCATTCCATTCCCTTATCTTGTGGATGAGGAACAGGCTGTTGCCAAAGCCTTCAAGGCGCAGTGCACCCCTGACATCTATCTCTTCAATCAGGCCGGGAATCTTGTGTATCACGGCCGTATCGATGACAACTGGAAGGACGAAGAGGCGGTGACCAAAGAGGAGCTCAAGGAGGCCATGAATAATTTGG